>CASEFE010000024.1 GCA_949287105.1 uncultured Bacillota bacterium | reverse complement strand
TCTTTTTGTCGTACTTCCTCTTAACCAATTCAATTTTATTACAACTTCTTGCTCCTTTTTGCTTGACTTTTAATAGTTAGTCTCCGTAATTCTAAAAAAGTTAACTTATATTGATTATTTTGATTGAACTGTTGCCATTTCACCCGCATTTTTTTTCGGCTTTTCTTTGGGGGGTGGAGCTTCTATAGCTTCCTGCACAAATGTTAATGTTAAAGACGCAAAGACATACGATTGAATAAACGCATGAAACAAAGTAAACACCGGTGTTAAAACTGCCGGCAAAATCAGCGGAAGCCCTAAATACCACACGCCTTCTATCAATATATAGATTAAATCCATTATAATCATTCCGCTCAAAATGCTTCCGAATAAACGAAACGTCATCGATACCGGAACGGAAATATCAGTAATCAAATTGATCGGATTCAAATAATGCGTTAATCTTCGTACCTTGTTTCTCATAAATCCGAACATATGAATAAACAAAAATGTACAAAGCGCCAATGCAAGACAGGCACCTATATCTGCAATTGACGGTCGCAATCCAAAAGCCTCTGCTAAAACACCGCAACAAATATACGCAGCTGCACCAAAAGTATAAGGCCCCATAAAGCATCCGTAATTTTCTGTCATATCATCCGCGCTTTTATCAAAAAAGCTAACGAGCCATTCCAAAAACATCTGCATCGGAGTCGGGGTTGTTTTCCAACGCCGGATTACCGTAAGTCGCAGTATCAGTGCAACCAATAAAATTACCGCCACAACAATAAATCCGGTAATCACGCTTTCATTTATAGAAAATCCGCCGATATTGAGAACCTCTTTGGGAAACACTTTTTCTCCCAGTTCTGAAAAATCGGCTGCCAATACTTGATTTGTCAAGCTCATTTTTTTGTAAACCTCTTGTTAAAATCAAAATTATTTTACTACTTTTCATCGCTTTAATCAAGTAAAACTAAGTCAGCGAGCAATAAAAAATACTTATAGCTAAAAGCAGAAAATACCCTTATCTTCCTGTGTTTTCAGTACGTGCGTTTCTTTTTATTATACTGATTTTAGAGAAAAACAATAAAAATATCTTTATCCCCTTGCTTTTATAAAAGCATTATGTTACAATTTACTAAATTGGAGCAAGGTATGAAAACTTATAAATTCAAATTATCAATTCTCGCATCTTTACTTACTGCTGCCGGAATATTACTAGGTTTTGGCTCGATTGGTTTTACGATTTGGAGAATCATTTATAAAACAGGTTTTTCCGAACCACTATACATTATTCAGCATTTGGTATTGTTACTTGTTGGCATACTTGCGATCGTCATTTTTTCCTCTATTTTAATTCGATCTGTTTATAAAATAGGTGAAACTCAAATCATCTTATGGTTTGGAATTATCAAATCAACCTTCAAAATAGCCGATATAGAATCCATTCACCTTTTTACAAAAACCAATAAGCTTGTCATTTATTTTAAGGATGAAAAATATACCGTAATTGTCGTTAAACCCGAGTGGTATAATGATTTTTGCAAAGATATTCTTGCTCGTAACGATAAAATACGATATGATGTTTCTACTTCTGATGAAGACGAGGAAGATATAAAAAAATAATTCCCCCCGGAAACGAGAAGACGCAGAATCAACCGTTTCCGGGGCCTTTTTATTATTCAATTATTTTTTGGTCTTTTTCTTGCACAAGCGTTTTACAAAAATCTAAAATGATTTTCATTACTTTTTCGTCTTCTTGTGTCATGAGCTTATAATCCAACGCAGAATATAATTTTTGAACATTTTTCTTCTGCTTCTTCTGCTTTTCAATTTCCGAAAAGGCATTATTCATATATTTTTCCGCTTGTTCACTTAAATAAACATTATGTCCTTTCTTTTCCCAAGCATAAAATTTCACGTTGTCCTTTTTCCTTGCCCAGCATTCCATCTTTGCTCCGTTTTTACTATATTTTACTATTTGGTCCTCTTTTCCATACATCAAGCATATCGGCAAATCAAGTTTTAAAATCGAACTTTTGCTATTAAAATTTGCATTTGTACCAAAGCGCAGAAGATTGAGCACACTAAAAAAAGGCTTTAACCAGTAATAGATCGGATAAAAACGTGAAGAAACTGTCTGTGCCATAATATCTGCACCCGATAGAAAACCGCAAATGGAAACAATTCCGTCGACCTGAACATCATTCTCAATTGCATTGATTACCGAAAAGCCACCCCAAGAATGCCCGATCAAAATCCGAGGCAGTTTTTTTATTTTAGGATGATTTTTTGAAAATTCAATCGCTGCGCGCACATCTAAAGGGCCTTGATCAAACCCTCTGAAATATCGCCCCTCGCTTTTTCCGCATCCTGTGCCATCATAAGCCAATACATAAAATCCGTTTTCCGCAAAGAAATTGACTTCCGTCGTATAAGCTAAATGCCCACCTCCAAAACCATGTGCAAATATGATCAATGCGTCAGGCCGCTTTCCTTTCTTATAATAGATTGCTCCTCTGAGGGTTACATTTTGCGCTGATAAAAATTCTACCGGCTCCGCAACCAAATTGTCAAAATCATTTGCCGTAAAATATTTTAAATTTTGATTTCCTTCATATCTGCGGTTAAACAAACGGCAATGAATATAGACAGCCAACAAAAAACCTGTTAATGCTATCAGTAAAAATAAGCACACCAATATAATCAATACGAGCATTTTATTTACCTTCCTTGGATGACAATATTATATTCTATAATACCAGAATTGTCAATTGTCGGAAAGTTACGCAGAAACCGGTAAAAAGTATTCCAATTTGCAGTATTTTACCAGCATATAACACCATTGGAAATATTTTAGTCTTGATTTCTTGTATAATAATTGATATTATATATCCCGGAGGTGAAAGAACATGAATAAAATTTTAATTCGTATAGTATCAATTATTATGGCATCCGGACTCTCGATCGGTGCGATCCTCATTGGAACCAATCTTGCTATTAAAGACAAGAATACTTCTATTGAAATTCCTTCGCCTGAAGAGACTTTTCCGGATAATGAAGACACAATCGTAACCCCGGATCCCGAAGAACCGGAAATCATTCCCCCTACAACTCCCCCGGAAGAATTAGAACCGGAGTTACCCACTGAACCTGAACCGGAGAAAAAATCAACATATATCCGAGCAAAAACGAATGGCCTGAATATTCGAAGCGGTCCCGGTACCAATTATTCTTCCGTCGGTTATATAGACAAAGGAGATATGATCACTTATGTAGCAAAAAACGGGAATTGGTATCAAACCATATACAAAAACAAAACAGCTTATATCAGCGCTAATACAGGCCACACGGAACTCTTCACTCAGGATAACCACGAACACGAAACTGTTGAAGCAGTCATCGAAGAAGGATTAAAATTACTCGGTTTCCCTTATGTATATGGAGCGACGCGTTTACATGATGGTAACGGAAGAAAGATTTCCGGCTTTGATGCTACCAAATACGACTGCTCCTCTTTGATGCAATACATCTTCTATCACGGGGCCGATGTTATGTTGCAAATGACTACCCGTACCCAAATTCAACAAGGCACTTATATTAAAAAAGAAAACATTGAACGAGGTGATCTGCTATTCTTTACAAATTCGCAAAGATACAATAATACCGGGATTGAAAGAGTTGGCCATGTTGCATTGTACTTAGGCGATAATTATATTTTGCATACCGCATCAGACTATGCCGTCATTGAACAGATTTCGTCAACCAGGTGGGGATATTACCTCGAAGCAAAGCGGTTTATTTTCTCCTGAAACTTCTAACTTGGATTTTATTAACCAACTATCAGTAAATTTTCATTTTTTCAAAAAAAATCAAAAAAAATGTTTAATTTTTGAAAAATATATGGTATAATAAATTTTATAAAGTATTGCGCCGATTTTATCGGCGCATTGGAGGTTATTTATTTCTATGGGCGATGCTGCCCCATTATTGGTTGCAATTGTTATTCTGTTGTTGCTTTCTGCGTTTTTTTCTTCGATGGAAACAGCTTATTCTTGTGCAAATAAGCTAAAATTGAAGTCTATGATTTCGGACGGCAATACAAAAGCTGAAAAAGTATTAAAACTTGCAGAAAATTTTGATAAGTTGATTTCGACAATTCTTGTCGGGAACAATATCGTCAATATTACCACGACTTCACTTGCCGGCCTTTTCTTTGGATATATAATTGTAAATAACGCGAGTCTTGCCGCAACTGTCTCGACCATCTCAACAACTGTTGCTGTTTTGATTTTCGGAGAAATAACGCCGAAAATGTTGGCAAAGGTTTATCCTGAAAAATTTGCCATGATGGGTTACCCCCTTTTAATGGCTTTTACCTACCTATTATATCCGATTAATATTCTTTTTTCCGGCTATAAGTTTATCCTTTCTAAGTTCTTTAAACTTAAAAACGATGATGTTGTAACAGAAGATGAAATCATCACAATGGTCGAAGAAGCACAAGAAGACGGAACATTGAAACAAGATGAAACAAATTTGATTCGCTCCGTTATTGAATTTGACGATCTGGAAGTCGGAGATATTCTAATCCCGCGAGTAAATATTGTAGCTGTTGAAATCGATACTCCTTTCAGCGAAATTCTGAAAACATTTCGCGAAAAAGGGCTTTCGCGTTTACCTGTATATAAAGGCACTATCGATACCATTGTAGGTATCTTGCATGAAAAAGATTTTTTTGCTGCCTATCTAGATAATATTAAAAATCTTTCTTCTGTATTGAATGACGTCACTTATACGACCGAACACGTCAAAATTTCGATTCTTCTCAAACAGTTACAGATGAAGAAATCGCATATGGCAATCGTTTTGGATGAATATGGCGGAACATTAGGCATCATCACTTTGGAAGATATTTTGGAAGAATTAGTGGGCGAAATTTGGGATGAGCATGACGAAGAAATAAATTATTTCCGCCCTATCTCAGAAGATACAACAATCGTAAACGCCCAAGCAGATCTTTCCGATTTCTTCAATTATTATGGAATTGAAGATGATGAATATGAATACGATGCCAACACTGTAAGCGGTTGGGTTATTGAGCAATTAGGCGAAATCCCCCCCATAGGCAACAGCTTTCAATTCAAAAACTTATTGGTAACCATTACGAAATCTTCCGTAAAAAGAATCAATGAAATTAAAGTTATAAAACTGCCGCCAGAAGCAGACGACAAAAAAGAAAAATCAGACAGCAAAAAATTAAAAGAAGAAAAAGATCCGGATTGATATTATTTATAGTAAAGTCTCTTCTAAAATCTTATTATAAGTTTATTAAAATTTTAAGAATCTATTTTAATTACAAAGAAAAGCGATTGCTAATTTAAGCAATCGCTTTTCTATAATTTTAAAAATCAATTTATTCTATTTTAATCAATTCATCTTCATCAAGATCCTGTAAAAAATCAGGTATATCTGAATCTTCTTTTGCTTCTTTCAAAGATTCTGCACCCTTTTCAGAATCCTCTTTCAATGTTGCTGCAATTTCTTCTCCGACTTCATCCTTATACACGTTGTTTGCATATAAATAACTATCCGGTTCATCGCTGTGCAATTTTGCAATACTCTCCATAAGAGTATCATAATCCGGCAGATCTTCAATGCTTGTTAATTTAAAACGTTTTAAAAAATTATCGGTTGTCGCATATAAAATCGGACGGCCTACGGCATCTTTTCTGCCAACCGGCTCAATCATTTTTAATTCAAGCAATGTATGTATTGCATAATCGCAATTTAAACCGCGAAGCGCTTCCAACTCACCTTTCGTTATAGGCTGTTTATACGCGATTATTGCAGAGCATTCCAAAATAGTACGTGTGAATTCTCGCTCTTTTATCGGATTTAATACAGCGGAAACATAATCTTTGTACTCAGGATTGCTGGAAAGCTGCATCTTTTTATTGAAAATCAACAAACGTATGCCGCCTTTTTCCGAATACCGTTCCTGCAAATTTTTGGCGGCATCGCGAATATCCTTTTCTGATACCCCAAGTTTTTCTGCCATGGTGTCAATCGGTACAGGATTACCGGAGACAAACAATATGCTTTCCAAAATATTACTCAAATTCTCCAATATCTCCAAGGTATGTATCCTCACTCCTCTCCGGGTTATATTTTATAATAATTTTATCAAAAGTAGCATTTTGTTCTACCTTAATGAATTGATATTTCAAAAGTTCCAAAAGAGCTTGAAATGTCGTAATGATTTCATTTCTTCCTGCATGTGCAGAAAACAACTCATCAAAGGCAACTTCCCCTCTCTCAGAAACAGTCTCGCAAATGTAAGAAGCTCTGTCCGGAATGGTATAAACATCTTTCGGGATTTCACGTTGCGCTGTTTCATCACGCATTTTTGCTTCCTGACGCAGCATCAAATCTGTAAAAGCTTTTAATAAACCGTCCAATGTAAAATCGCGATATACGATTTTGGCCTCTCCTACACTTTTATCTGGTTCTTTATAGTACTGACCGATCGTTTCTAATTGCTTTAATTTCGAACTTTCTTCTTTTATAAGTTTATACTCTTCCAAAGCCCGAATCAAACTTGTTTGTGCATCTTCTTCATCTTCTTCCGGTTCCACCACAGTAGGCACAAGACTTTTTGCTTTTATTTCAAGAATCGTTGAAGCTATACTTAAATATTCACTGGCCTTATCAATATCAATATAAGGCAGTCCTTTCATATAATCTAGAAATTGCTCTGTTACTTTTGAAATAAAAATATCTTTGATCTCAATCTGTTCTTTTTTGATTAAAAACAACAATAAATCAAGCGGTCCCTCAAAATTATCAAGCACCGTCGTATAATCAACAACTGATTCAAAACCTTCGGCTGGATCTTTTGCCATTAAAGAATCAACCCCCACAACTTAAAGATTGGCCACCCTAAATAAAATGTCAGCTCGCTCATAATAAAGCCCAGAATATCGATATATGAAAAAATCTGACACGCAATACTGAGTGCGGAAAATCGGCTTGTAATTTCTACAAGCAAATGAATTCCAATCAATCCCAATAAAATATAATTCCCGTAAGTTTCAAAAAAACGATATACCTTGCCGCGACGTTTGTTTGTTGCCTCAACGACACGCCAACCATCCAGCGGCGGCAAAGGAATTAAATTAAAAATACAAAACGCAAGCGAGTATGAATACAAATATATAAAAAAATATTTGATAAACATATCAAGCGCCCACAAAGACGTACTGATATAGAGCTGCGTTAAAGGGAAAAACAAGATCGCCGAAATATAATTGATTACTACGCCAGCTATAGCCGTAAGTACCAAACCCCGTTTATAATGCTTAAAATTCATCGGATTGATCGAGACCGGTTTTGCCCAACCAAATCCCGCCAAAGTAAACATAACCAATCCCAACAAATCAAAATGAGCCAACGGGTTCAAAGTAAGCCTTCCGCTATATTTCGGAGTTAAATCCCCGCTTTTATATGCAACAAATGCATGTGCAAATTCGTGTAAAGGCAATACGATACAAACCGCTAAAAAACTTGCCATTAACAAAAACAAGTCTAAAACAAAATCTTGCATAAATCAATGTTCCTAATATTACACCAATCGATCGGGAATCACATCATTTCTTATTAAGTCATCATATGTTTGCGGTTTTACTATATAATCCGCTTTACCGTCTTTTACCAAAATAACAGGCGGAACCAGATTTCGATTATAATTACTAGCCATCGAGTAATTATATGCGCCCGTTGAAAGCACAGCCAAAATATCCCCTCTCTTTGCGACAGGCAAAGCAACATTGGCACAAACAATGTCACCGCTTTCACAGCATTTCCCGGCAACCGAAACTACTTCACAAGGTTTTTCTAGTGCTCTGTTTGCCAATATTGCAGTGTATTTTGCCTGATACAATGCATATCGCGGATTATCAAACATTCCGCCATCCACCGAAACATATTTTTTAATTCCCGGTATCTCCTTTGTGGCTCCGACTGTATATAATGTCACCCCGGCCTCTCCGACAATCGATCTGCCTGGTTCGATCAATAAAAATGGAAGTCGCAACCCATACTCCGATGTTTTTGATTTGATCGTATCACAAATCGCATGAAGATATTCGGCATAATCAGCACAACTGCTCTTTTTATCGTCGTCTGTATACCATATGCCATATCCGCCCCCCATATTAAGTACCGTCGCTTCAAAAGAAAACTCGTCACGCATCCTTGCCATAAAAGAAATCATTTTTTCTGTTGCAAGAGCAAACGATTGTTTTTCAAAAATTTGTGAACCAATATGGCAATGATAGCCTTCTAAATGAAGATGTTTTTTAGTTAACGCATATTTGGTTATTTTCTCAGCTGATCCATCCGCTATCGAAAAGCCAAACTTACTGTCAGTTTTGGCGGTTTGAATAAAATGATGCGTATGCGCTTCAACACCCGGATTGATCCGCAACAAGATATTTTGATTTTTGTCTTGTTCTTCACACAACTGTTCCAGTAAATCTATCTCGGTTTCGGAATCTACGACAATTTCCCCAACGCCATATCGAACGGCAAGTTGAAGCTCTGCAAGAGTTTTATTGTTTCCGTGCATACAAACTTTTTCCGCAGGAAATCCAGCTTTCATGGCTGTGTATATTTCGCCCCCGGAAACAACATCGATTCCTATATTCTCACTCGCAACAATTTTATAAATTGCGGTGCATGAAAATGCTTTTGAAGCATATAAGACCATTCCATAGCCGTTATATTCTTTTAGAATAGTTTCTCTGTAAACAGAACACATATCCCGAATATATGTTTCATCCATAACGTACACAGGTGTGCCAAACTGTTGCGCCAACGCGACTGCGTCCGCCCCACCTATTTCTAAATGCCCTGCTTTATTGATTTTCAATGTTTTGCGTACGTTCATACCTTTTACTCCTAATTACCCTATAATTTCCCCATATTTGCAATTATAACATATTTACAAAAAAAAATCAACACATGAATGTTAAAATCAGATTCAAATATAACTCGTATAACGCATTTTTACGTTTTTAATACCCTTAATTCAAAATGAAACTCAGGTAATATCTTAAAAATTTTATATATATTTAACTTATACGGTTTTGATTTTCTTTTAGCAACATGTAGATCGTTTTTTGGAGTACAGGATGAACAAAACCTGCCGCTATCTCATTCATTGGTATCAAAACAAAATCCCGCATGTGCATTTCGATATGAGGGATTTTTAAATCCTTTTCATCTAGAATTAAAGAATCGTAAGCCAATATATCCACGTCTAAAGTTCTTTCACCCCAACGCCTTGTCTTTACCCTGCCGGCCTTTTTTTCTAATTCATGACACAAATTTAATAATTGCTGAGGAGAAAGTAGAGTTTTGATCATAAGTGCCGCATTTAAAAAATCGCCCTGATCGGTGACACCGTATGGTTTTGTTTCAAAATAAGATGATATTCTTTGCACCTTACATTTTTCATTCCCTTCAAAACCTTTAACGGCCCCGTCAAGGTAGCTTTTACGATCGCCTAGATTTGATCCGATGCCAAGGTAAGCCGTATGCCACCCCATCCGCTTAACAACCATAACATTGCCAAATTTTACATCGATCGGTGCATCCGGTTTTTTTACAGTGACTTCCACCTCTTGCGCCAATTCGTAATCATATAAAAGTTTAGCGGCAATACCGGAGGCTAAACTCTCCAATAAATTATATTGTGTCTCTTTCATAAAACTTTCAATTTTCAACGCAACTTCGCCATAATTGATCGTGTCTGAAAGATTATCATTTCCAGTCAGACTTTTTATAAAGAATCTAACACTCACAAAAAATCTTTGTCCGTTTTTCTTTTCAAAATCATATACACCATGATGCGCAAAAACTTCTATATCTTCCAAAAAAATTTCATCCATTTTATTTACCTTCCACTTGAAATAATCGACTCAGCCATTTCGACTGCCCGTTTATTTTGCTTTACATCATGTACACGAACAAAAGAAACACCTTTTATAACCGCCATGACCGACGTTACCAATGTTCCTTCCAACCGCTCCTGTATCGGTAAATTTAAAGCTAAACCAATCATAGATTTTCTCGATGCGCCCAATAAAACAGGGTATCCCAATGCTACAAACTTTTCCAAATGATTCGTAATCATTAAATTTTGTTCGAATGTTTTCCCGAATCCGATTCCCGGATCCAAAATTATTTTATCGTCCAAAATTCCTGCTCGTTCTGCAATTTTCAATGAATCTTTTATTTCTTGCAAAACTTCTTGAACACAATCAACATAATCCGAATTTTTTCGATTGTGCATCAAGCAACACGGCAAACCGCTTTTCGCTATAACCTCCGCCATGACATTATCATACTTCAATCCCCAAATATCGTTGATAAGATCAATCCCGTTTTCAACAGCAACTTTTGCCACTGCACCTTTATATGTATCTACCGATAAAGGGACATCAAAGCGTTGCTTTATCTCTCGAATAAACGGAATAACCCTGTCAATTTCTTCTTGCTCACCAAGGGGCGTCGCGTGTGGGCGTGTAGACTCGCCGCCTATGTCAATTATGTCCGCACCTTCTTTTATCATTTCTTCAACGCGCCGTAATGCTCGATCCAGATGGTTATATTGATTTCCATCCGAAAACGAATCGGGTGTCACATTTAGAATCCCCATAATATATGTTTTGCCTTGGGTTCTGAATTCTTTTCCGCCGATAATCATTTTTTCTGCCATTAAAGTAACAAATCCTCGTTTTTTTTCTTCCATTTACAAGACTTTTTTGCCTTACAATAAAAACATGTTCTCGACATTTTATCCGCTAAATACAATAATTGGTTTAATGTATCTTCATGTTTTTTCCTGTGCGCAGCAATCGCTGCCATAATTATCTTAATTTCACTTTCATCAAAGTCGCATTGTTTCAATATCCTTTGAGCAATCAATGCACCTTGGATATCATGTTCTTCATCCGATTTACTTCTCCCTAAATCATGAAGAAGAGCCGTCGCATAAATTACTTCTTTATCGATTAAAAGCCCCCGCTCTAAATTCATCAATTGCATAATCCTGGCCACATCGAGAAAATGTTCTATTGTATGTTTGCAATAAATCCTTTCGCGTTCCTTTTCTGTTATGATATTAAGGCAATTTTGATATTCTTCGGATCTTAAAATTTTATTAACTCGGTTCATTTTATTAAATCTATAATGTTACTCATCAAAGAGCAGTCCTCTTTGAACTGTCCCCTTTGCGCATATGTTACTGTTTTTGTTCCCGGTTTTTTAACTCCGCGCATCGTCATGCAAGTATGTTCTGCCTCTACGCACACAAAAACGCCTTTCGTTCTAAGATTTTTTTCAATTGCGTCGGCAATTTGATTGGTCATTCTCTCCTGAATCTGTAATCTTTTTGAAAAAACCTCTACCGTTCTTGCCAACTTACTTAATCCAACCACCCGATCGCCCGGAATATAAGCAATATGCACTTTTCCAAAAAAAGGCATCAGATGATGCTCGCACATAGAATAAAAAGTTATATCTTTCTCCAAAACGATTTCACATGACGCTACTTCAAAAACCTTACTTAAATGTTTATCGGCATCATCCTCCATTCCAGCCATTATTTCCGCATACATTTTTGCTACTCGTGAGGGTGTTTCCACCAATCCTTCTCGATTCACATCTTCACCAATAGCTTCCAAAAATAGTTTTACTGCTTTTTCAGCCTTTTTAATATCAACCATTTTGCACCTCATTTAGTAAAATCTTCGCTTCTTTCAAATGGGATAATGAACCAAATACCAAAATCATGCTATCCTCTGTCGCAATTTGATACGCGCATTTTATCGCATTGGAAATATCTTCCGCATATTGAACATTTTTATTATAATTACAAATGATTTCCGCCAACTTTTTTCCGCTTAAACTACGAGGGTTTTTCCAATCAAAAGTAAAAATCTTATCTGCATAAGGCACCATATTCTTAATAACTGATTCATAATCTTTGTCCCGAAAAATCCCCACAACAAAAATCTTTTTCTTTAAAGGGAAATATTTGTTCAATGTTTCTGAAAGGACTTTACTTGCCGACTCATTATGTGCGCCATCCAAAATAACCAACGGGTTCTTTGAAATAATTTCAAACCTTCCGTCAATTTTCGCTTCTCTTATGCCGTAGAGTATGCTTGCCTTGCTTATTTTTTTGTAGCCGATGTTCTTAAGATGGTTTAACGTATCAACCGCCAGGGGCAAATTTTGCAACTGATTTTCCCCGAGAAGACTTGTATAATAAATTTCATCTTTATACATTATTTCCTGTCCGTCAAGATTAAAGCGAATACATTTGCCTTTCCCTGCAAATTGAATATTTATATTATGCTGCGACGCGCATCGTTTCAAAGTATCGGAAACTTCTTGCTCCTGACATGTGCTAATCGCCATACAACCTTGACGCATAATTCCAGCTTTTTCCTCTGTTATTTTGTCAAGGGTGTTTCCTAAAATCCCCATATGGTCGTAACTTATTTTTGTAAAAACTGTTGCAATTTTGTTGGAGACAACATTTGTTGCATCCAGCCGCCCTCCCAAACCTGTTTCCAATACGACAATTTCCACTTTCTTTTGGAAAAAAAACAAAAATGAAGCTGCCGTTTCAATTTCAAATCGAGTAGGTACACGAAGCCCATCGCTTTCCATCGCAGCTATAGCTTTTAATACACGATTCATTACATTAACAAATTCTTTATCTGTAATATTTTTTCCATTCGCCCAAATTGTTTCATTCTCACAAAATACAGCAGGCGAAGAAAATCTTCCTACAGAATAGCCGCTTGCCAATAAGACCTCAGAAATATATGTAAGGCACGCGCCTTTTCCATTCGTTCCTGCTATATGAATAAATTTTAATTGCTTTTCCGGATTTCCTAAATAATTCAATAATTTTTTAATGGTTTCCAATCCTAAATTGATATGATTTTGTTTTTCCAAAAACTTAATCGCTTCATCAAAATTAAAAAACATAATAAAAAAACCTCCGAAGGTAATATCTCCCTTGGAAGCACGTTAAAAACTATTTTCCAAAGCGGGAGCGAATGATGTACCGCAAACATTGTTTTTCGCCCAACAGCACTCCCCGTCTGATTGGTACTTAACGCACATCATCCTAATCTTCCTATACAATGATAACACAATCTTCTAATTATTGCAATCTTATTTTGCTATTCATTTCTTGTTTATAAAGAAGAATTTTATCTGTCCTTTTATGCGATATTAAAAACTTATAAAAAAGGAAGCCGGCACATTTCAACATACCGGCTTCCTTTTAATTTTTTATTCACATTCGCACAAATTAAGTTTTTTCAACAGCTTTGCAAAACCAGCTTCTCCGACCGCGTCATGTTTAAACACTGCTGTATTATCAAGAATACCTGCGCAAACGCGATTCACATAATCTTCCACACGACGATGCGCGTCTTCCTTGTTTACAGCCATACCTTCGGAAATCAACTTTTGAATCATGCCTCGATGAATATACAGATCATTTTGCTCCTCGTTTATTTCTTCCTCGGAGTATTTCATTTTTCCACACAAAATATTTTCGATTGAATCCAGTTGCCGCTTTAATCTTCCTGGTAAAATGAAAAGCCCCATTGCTTCAATCAAGCCGATTCCTTCACTCTTGATGTTCTGATATTCCGGATGCACATGAAAGATCCCGTCAGGAAAGCGTTCGTCAGTCCGATTATTGCGGAATATTGCAGAAAATATATATTTATCACCGGTTTTGCTACATATTGGAGATAAAGAATTATGTCTTACACCATTGCTTTCGCTTAAAATTTCACATTCGGGACAGGAAAAGTTCTTCCATTCTTCTATTACTTCTTGCATAAACGCAGAAATCGCTTTTTTATCTGTGCCCTCACATTGAATTACGCTATTATACCAATCCAATACACCTATTTTCAACTGAGGATATTTTTTACTTGAAAGCATCTTTTTATATCCGGCATAATACATAGGCAGCTTATGAAGTCCGCCTTGAAAATGTTCATGATTCAAAATTGAACCGCCGATAATCGGCAAGGAGGCATTGCTGCCAATAAAATAATTCGGCAATAAATCAACAAAATCCAACAACTTATCCGGTGTAGAACCGTCAACCTTCATCGGGGTATGTTTTTCGTTAATAACAATGCAATGTTCATCATAATACGCATAAGGAGAATATTGCATAAACCATTTCTCCCCACCCAAAGTCATTTTTATAGTTCTTAAATTCTGACGCGGCGGATGTGTCGGAGTACCCGAAAAGCCTTCATTTTCCTTACAAAGAGCACACATCGGATACTTTTTCGTTTGAGGAGCCGTCAACAATTTTGCTATTTCTTTATTGTTTTTTTCCGGCTTCGACAAATTTACCGTAATTTCTAAACAATTTGCTTTATCCTGATATTTCCATTTTAAATTCTTGCTGATCGCAGTCTTTTGGATATACCCGTTCTTAACTGAAATATCATATAAATAATTACAAGCAGATTGAGCGTCTTTTTCTTCCTTTATTTGGAAAAATTCTTTGTTAATCACCGAAGGCAATGGAGTCAGCATTCCGAAAATTTTTGCACAGTATCTTTCAGCGCTTTCCGCATCTGTTAAACCATGTTCTAAGGCAAATTCTGTTATTTCTTTATTTAAAACGTCAGGAACATCCAATGTTTTAATATCCGAAAAGTCTGCTTTACCATCAAATTCATTATACAAGCCAAACTCAGAAAGCAAGCTATTTCTAACGAACACGGTATCACATTCATTTAAGTGTAAATGTTGTTTCGCGTATTCAACTAATCTTTCCGCCAACAATTCACCATTCATAATTTTACTCCCAAAATCCATTCTTTACGAATTTAATTATATATTAAAATAGTCTATACGTCAAGTATTAAAACAAAAACGAAATAAAGTATTAAAATAGCAACTTCTAAGATATTCGTCTTTCCAAAATAAATCAAATCGTTAATATAAACGAAAGAGGCTTGAAAATCTTCAAGCCTCTTTCGTTAAGACTGGTAGGGACAGTGGGACTCGAACCTACGACCTCTCGCATGTGAAGCGAGCGCTCTAACCAACTGAGCTATGCCCCCGAAAGCCATAAATTAAAAATGTTTTGCCATCCTTTGTGCAGAACGGGACTATTATAGCATAACAAAAAAATATTTTCAACTAAATTTTACTAAATATTTTATGAATTTCAAAGAAACAGTTACCGTACTGCATTTTTTTTATTGATTATAAATAAATATGTTAAACATAATAATAAACTCACCGCAGCAGAGATTGGAACAGCAAGCCCGATCAAAAACATGTTTACGTTAGGAAATAAGCTAAACATATAAGAAAGCGGAATTCGAACAGCAAAAGCTGAAAGCAACCCTTGAAGCATTACAAAAACAGTTTTCCTTTGTCCGTTAAAATAACCGAGCATACAAAATGAAAGTGAAATAATAAGATATTCAAAAGAACAACTTTTAAAATAAAGCGCTGTTGTTTTAATGACCTCTGGTTCCGAAGAAAAAATACGAGCCAATAAAGCCCCCCCAAAAAATGTCAGAAAAAACATAGCTGCCCCAAATGCAAATGAAACAATTGAAACTTGAAAAAGCGCACGATTCGCCCGACTATATTCACCACCTCCTATATTTTGCGCGACAAACGCTGATAAAGCTGATAAAAATGACATCGGAACAATAGAAAGAAAGACAAACAACTTTTCCGCGATTCCTATGCTTGCCGATTCAATTAGACCTATATTATTTACAATTGCAGTAATAATTAAAAAAGATACACTGACAAGAAAATCTTGCAAGGCTATCGGTAATCCGACAGAAATAATATTTTTTATAGTTCCTTTTTTAGAAAACCCTGATTTTGTAATCTTAAATGGCAATTTGCTTTTTTTAAGATAAAATAAAGAAAATACAACACTGCAAGCTTGTGCAATTATTGTAGCTAAAGCAGCCCCTGCGGCATCCATGTGGAATAGTGCAACAAACAAAAGATCCAAAACAACATTAATAACACAAGCAACCGCAACAAAAAGAAACGGCGTTGTTGAATTGCCAATGCCACGAAAAATTCCGCTGGTTGCATTATATGAAGTAATAAATACCATACCACTGCCGCAAATACAAATATACAATATGGTCTGCCGCATTGCTTCTTCAGGCGCTTGCAAGATCATTGCTAAGGGTTCTGAAAAAATGACAAGTATCGCCGTAATAAAAACTGTAATAACGGAAAACAGTTTGATCATTCCGCACACAATATTTCCGGCTTTTTCAGCGTTGTTTGCCCCCATTGCCTGCCCGATTAAAACCGTGACCCCCATCGTCATTCCTGTTACAATGGTTGTAACGGCTACCATCAATTGACTGCCTGTCGCAACCGCCGATATACTTGCAGTGGAACCAAATTGTCCCACAACGATAAGATCAACAGCCCCATATAAAGCTTGCAAAAATAACGACAGCATTAAAGGAATTGCAAAGCGTAT
>CASEFE010000023.1 GCA_949287105.1 uncultured Bacillota bacterium | reverse complement strand
TCCGCGGTTTACCGATGAGCCTGAGCGAGCGGCGAAAGGGGCGACATTGTCGTGCAAGGAGCTGCTATCGATGGCTGCACTGCTTCGGTCGGCGCGCGTTGCATATCGCGGTGTTCAGGGTTTGCCGGCAGAGGAATCAACGCAATTAAGAGACCTTGTTGCGGGGATTTATTTTGACGAATCTTTGGAAAAAGATATTGGGGACAAGATTCTTTCAGAAGATGAGATCAGTGACTATGCCAGCGATGAATTATTCAATATTCGCCGCAATATACGTTTGCTCAACGAGCGGATCCGAGCTCGGCTTTCAGAATACCTTGGCGGGGCAGGGGCAAAGTTTTTGCAAGAAGGGATTGTTACGATGCGTGACAATCGATACGTGTTGCCTGTGCGAGCAGAATATAAATCGCGTATCCGAGGATTTGTGCATGATCGATCCGCAAGCGGGGCGACTTTCTTTATTGAACCGGAAGAAGTTTTGGAAATGAACAACGAGCTTCGTGAGCTGGCGATTGCGGAAAAGGAAGAGATCGAAAGGATTCTTGCGCAATTATCTCACCGCATCGGTGCTCTGGCGAGAGAGATCATGCAGGACGCGGAGCGCCTTACTGAAATAGACAGGGCGTTTGCAAAGGCTGAATACTCCTATAAATGCAAGGGTATAAGACCTTTGCTCAATAAAAAAGGTGTGATGCGTATTGAGAAAGGCAGGCATCCTTTGTTGGATCCTGTTTCGGCGGTTCCGGTTTCGTTGTCGTTCGGAGAAAAAAATCGAATGCTTCTTATATCCGGGCCGAATACAGGCGGAAAAACGGTTACGTTGAAAATGTGCGGACTTTTTTCTCTGATGGCGGCATGCGGTTTGTTTTTGCCTGCGGCGGAGGGAACAGAAGTTTCTGTGTTTGATGAGGTGTTTTGCGATATTGGTGATGCGCAGTCGATAGAAGAAAATTTGTCTACGTTTTCTTCGCATATCAAGACGGTGATCGGAATTACGGAAAATGCGGATGAAAACAGTCTTGTGTTGATCGACGAATTGGGGGGAGGTACGGATCCGGAGGAAGGCCAGGCAATTGCGAAAGCAGTACTTTCGCATCTTTTGCGTTGCGGTTGCCGAGGAATTGTAACTACACATTATACTTCTTTGAAAGAGTTTGCATATTCCGAAGACGGAATAGAAAATGCAAGTATGGAATTTGACATGAATACATTGCGGCCTTTGTATCGTATCAAACTTGGTATGCCGGGCAGCAGCAATGCGATTGCGATTTCCAGGCGCTTGGGATTATCTGAAAATATTTTACAGGATGCAATTTCCAATTTGTCGGAAGGCGGCAGGCGGTTTGAAAATATTCTTCGTGCGGCGGAGCAAAGCCGTATCGATGCAGATGAAGCGAGGGTTCGTGCGGAGGCTATTCGAGAGGAATGGAGCAAAAAGCTATCTGAGGTGAATGCGGAAAGGGAAAAGCTTCGCAAGGAACGGGAAAAGCTGTTTACCGGTGCGAAAATAGAAAGCAGGCGCATCGTCAACGAGCGGACGGAAGAGGCGGAAGAGCTGCTTGCAGAAATTGAAAAGATCGCAAAAAGTAAGGATATCAGTGAAGCGGATGTTATTCGTGCGCGCACATTAAAAAATAAACTTGCGGACAAAGCTTTTGAAAACGAGCTGGAACAGAGTGAAAAACCGACTCTAGCGCCAGTTGAAATGGTTTCGCTCAAGGTGGGAGATAAAGTTTTTGTCGGCGCGATGAATGCAACCGGCGAAGTTTTGTTTGTAAATGCAAAAAAACGCGAAGTGCAGGTATTGGTTGGGAATATGAGAATGCGTGTAAAAGCAGAGGATTTATATCGTGTAAATGGGAATTCCGTGAAAGAATCACGCGAAAAAGTCAGTGTTGTACGAAAAATTGCGCCGTTAAAGGAAGTAAAAACGGAGATCAACTTACTAGGCAAGACTGTTTCGGAAGCCGTGCAGGAAGTCGATGCATTTATTGATCAGGCGGTGCTAGGAGGATTGGAAGAAGTAAAAATTATTCACGGAGTAGGCACGGGAAAGCTGAAAGAAGGTATTCGCAACCATTTGCGGGGGATGAAAAACGTTGCGGAATTTCGGCAAGGTGTTTACGGAGAAGGTGAAGCTGGTGTTACGATTGTTAAACTGAAATAATCGAAAGTATTAGCGCGTTGTTTTTCGTTTATGTTCTGAATGAAAAAAAGATGTAATGAAAAAAAGATGTTTTGAAGAATTAAAAGGAAGTCTGAAATCATCGGGTGTAATAAGCAAAAAGTTCTGTAAAGCGATCGGTTTATGGGGTAAGCATGGATACAAACGAGAGTAAAAATTCGGGCGTTTTTCTTCGTGCGGTTAATGAAAGTGATGCGTCTTTCATTTTGATGAAGTGGGCGAACGGTGAGTTGGAAGGATATTCGTTTCCGAATACAGAAATCAAAATGAGAGATTTAATAAGACAATGGAATATGGGTAAAGTCAACTGCCGCAATTTTACGATGTATATGATCGTGGCGGAGGGTGATCCGGTCGGGTTACTTTCATTATTTGGAGAGAATGATACGTTGTCGGTCGGGATATCGATTGAAAAAATGAGTCGGAATAAAGGATTTGCTACGGCGGCGGTTTGTGAAGTTGTTCGGATCGCGCGTAAAGAAGGGTGTATTCGTTTACTAGCGCAAAATCGATTAGATAATGCAGCGAGTATTGCGGTATGCAACAAATGTGGTTTTCAAAAAACAGGAAAATCTGTAAATTCGAAAGGAAATGAAATATTTTTGTGGGAACTTAAGCTGTGAGCGGAATTGATCGATTTTAAGAGTATAAACGTTAAGAATGATTGCCTAATCTTTTTCATAAAACACTGATTTTGCGAATATAGTAAAACGGAAACTTTTATTTTTCCGCAAACTATTTCGGAAATGAGGTAAACTATATTGAAAGGGAGCGCAAAAATTGCCGTTTTTACGAATGTATGCCTGGGGATGTTGTTGCTGGTGGTAGGACTTGTTTGTTTTCTGCCACAAGGTGTTTCTACGGCAGGGAAATTGTCCGATCGCGTATATTATGAAGGAAATCGGGACAGTAAGTATGTATCTTTAATGTTTAACGTGTATTGGGGAACGGAATATCTTCCTTCGATATTGGACACGCTGGATGAATATCAGGTCAAGGCAACGTTTTTTGTCGGAGGCAGTTGGGCGGACGGGAACACAGAAACATTGCGAACATTGGTTGCGCGTGGCCATGAAATAGGGAATCATGGATATTTTCATAAGGATCAGGATAAACTTTCTTATGAGAAAAATGTAGAAGAAATCAAAATATGCGGTGAATTGGTTCAAAAACTGACGGAGGCAGAACCAAAGCTTTTTGCTCCGCCGTCAGGGGCGTATTCGGAAAACACCGTGAATGCGGCAGCTTCCCTTGGGTATAAGGTGATCATGTGGTCGAAGGATACGATTGACTGGCGGGATCGTGATCAATCGTTGATTTATCGTCGAGCGACGCAGGAAATTGCGGGTGGGGATCTTGTGCTTATGCATCCTACGGCAGAGACGGCGTCTGCATTGCCTTCTATTTTACATTATTACCGGGAGCAGGGGTTGGAGCAGGTTCCTGTTTCCACGAATATTTCGGGAATTGAGAAGGCGTAAAACATAAAGGAAAAAATAAGAGCATTTTATTTCTCTGTTTTCGCTAAATTTTTGGTGATTGCAGGAAAAATACATAGGGAGAATAAAAAATGATTTACAGTAAACAATTTCCCAGCGGCTTAAGAATGGTTGTCAAAAAAATGGAAGGGTTATTCTCGGTCAGTATGGGAGTTTTAGTCGGAACGGGTTCGTGTTTTGAAACGGGTGAAGAAAACGGAATTTCACATTTTATCGAACACATGATGTTTAAGGGAACGCAAAAACGTAATGCGTTTGAAATATCCGACGCAATGGATCGGATCGGGGCGCAGGTCAATGCGTTTACCTCGAAAGATATAACCTGTTATTATGCGAAATCGACTTCGGACCATGCGGGGGAAGCGTTTGAAATTTTATCCGATTTTGTTTTGAATTCGGTATTTCCGGAAGAGGAAATGGAGCGGGAAAAAGGTGTTGTGCTCGAAGAAATAGCCATGAACGAAGATACTCCGGATGATCTTTGTCTCGATGTATTGGCGCAGGCTTATTTTGGTGAAGAGGGGTATGGCAAGACGATACTTGGCCCGGCAAAAAATGTAAAAAGTTTCAGCAGGCAAAACTTATTTGACTACATTTCCGAACGGTACAATCCTGAAAATATAGTTATTTCGTTTGCCGGAAATATAGACTTGACGCAGGCGGAAGATCTTGTTCAAAAGCATTTCGAAAGCTCACTGAAAAAGCGTGAATTTGCCGACAGAAAAAAAGTTGTTTCGCTTTGCCGGACCAATTTATACAAATATAAAGATATTGAGCAAGTTCATATTGCAATTGCCTATCCAACCGTAGCGAGAGAGGATAGTTTGATGGATGCGGTGCAGGTTATGAATACAATTTTAGGCGGTGGGATGAGTTCGCGATTGTTTCAAAAAGTACGAGAACAGATGGGACTTGCGTATACGGTCTATTCATATCCTTCGTTTTTTACGGAAGGGGGTGTGCTCACAATTTATGCGGGGGTAAATCCTTCCAATACGCAAAAAGCTAAAGAGGCGATTATAGAAACAGTGAACAGCTTTTGCCGTGAAAAATTTACAAAGGAAGAGTTTGAGCGTGGTAAGGAACAGATCACTTCTTCCTTGATTTTTTCTCAGGAAAGTACAGTATCGCAGATGCTTTTGTACGGGAAACATATGCTGTATAATAATGTCGCACTTGATTTAAAGGAGCGTGTTCGGTCGCTTGAAGAGATGACGATGGAGGATTGCGAACGCGCTTTAGAGTTAAATTTTCGAGCAGAAGATATGGCTTCTGCAGTCGTCGGAAAGGTTAAAAAACCATTGTCGTTTTGAAAATCGGTGCTTTTGCAATAAATGCAAAAGCACCGATTTTTAGCCAAAATTTTATTAAACCAAAGGATTTCATAGTATTATGTCAGACAGAATTGAGGGTTTTTCTCCGTTTTATGATAAAAACAGCAGAGTGCTCATATTAGGAAGTTTTCCATCGGTAAAAAGCCGTAAGGTAGATTTCTATTATGGCAACAAACAAAATCGTTTCTGGAAAATCCTTTATAATTTTTTCGGGGAAGAATATAAAGAGGATACAAGTTCTAAAAAAGATTTTTTATTGCGAAACCAAGTGGCGCTATGGGATATTGTAACGAGATGTGAAATCGAAGGATCTCGCGATGATTCGATACAGAATTACGAGATAGCCGATCTTTCTATTGTTTTGGCAGAGGCACCGATTGAGAAAATATTGCTCAACGGAAAAACAGCATACCGCATATTTTGTGAAAAGTATAAAGAAATAGAGGTGCCGTATTTGTTGATGCCTTCTACTTCTCCGGCCAATACACACTGCGATTCGGCACTATGGCAAAAGGCGCTGGAAGAAATTTTTTTCGACAAGAAAGAATGTACAAAAAATAATCAGTTATAAGCATTATTTCAGGAATTCGGCTTTTTGAAAAATATTTGGATTTTACATATTCGGAGTAATAATATATGAAAAGGTATGAGGAAATTTTAAAGGATTTTATGGCGTTGCGGGATGAAAAGTATCGTGTGTTTAATGAGCGTGTTGCAAATATTCCGGATGGGACAAGCCTTGGGATTCGCATTCCTGCCTTGCGCAAATATGCAAAAAATCTAATCAACGAAACAGGGTTTGATTTTGAAACGTTGTTTACTTTTCCGGAAGATATTTTTGAGATGCGGATGTTAAAATGTCTATGCGTGGGATATGCAAAGGTACCCTACGAAGAAAAGGTTTCTTTGATCAACGCGTGCGTACCGAGGATACAAAGTTGGGCGGAATGCGACGTTTTTGTTTCTACTTTAAAAGATTTGAAAAAACATTGTATGGATTACAGGCAGAATATACTCGGCTTTGCGGAAAGCGCGGAGGAATTCACGCAAAGGTATGCATTGGTCATTCTTTTAACTTGTTATATGAAGAAGGAATATTTACCCACGGTGTTTTATGTGTTAGGGCTTGTAAATACGGAGCTTTATTATGTACATATGGGAGCCGCGTGGTTATTGGCGGAAGTGCTGGTCAAATTTTATGAAGAAGGGGTCACTTATGTAAAAGAAGGCAGCCTTGCGGTAAAAACGAAGAATAAGGGGATACAAAAGGCATTAGAAAGCCGTCGTTTAACGGTCGAGCAAAAAAAATATTTGAAATCTATGAAAAATGGATGAAAATCTTAAAAATATGTGATACAATATCTTTATAATGCGCGAAGAAGTTTCGTGCAGACTTGCAAACAGAACGGAGATATTATGGACATTTTAACAAAATTAACGGAAGAATTTCCTTCTATCCGTGAAGACAGGGCACAGAACATTATTAAGTTGATCGATGAAGGCAATACGATTCCTTTTATTGCTCGGTATCGTAAAGAAATGACTGGCAGTTGTGATGATCAGGTTTTGCGTGAATTCAACGACAGGTTGATGTATCTTCGCAATCTTGAAAAGAGAAAGGAAGAGGTTACGAACGCCATTACCGAACAGGGGAAAATGACGGAAGAAATCAGCAAAGCTTTGAGTGCGGCAACGACTTTAACGGAAGTTGAAGATATATACCGTCCTTATAAACAGAAGAAAAAGACGCGTGCGAGTGTTGCGATAGAAAAAGGATTGCAACCGCTTGCGGACTTTATTTTAGCACAGGATAAAAATGCGGATGTACAGGCAGAGGCAGAAAAATACATTGATGAAGAAAAGGGTGTAAAGACAGCCGAAGAGGCCATTGCCGGAGCCAAAGATATAATAGCGGAAATCGTTTCCGACGATGCGAATATCCGGAAAAAACTGCGCAACCTCTTTATGAAAAACGGCGTGGTGGAAACCAAGCTTGTAAATGCGGAAGAAGAGGGCGCCAAAACTTACGAAATGTATGCGGAATATTCGGAAAGTGTTTCGGAAATCAAGAGTCATCGTGTACTGGCGATCAATCGCGGAGAGAAAGAAGGCTTTTTGAAAGTCAAGGTGACATTTAATGACGAGATTGCCAAGCGGGTATGCGGGGCGTCCTATCTGAAAGACGGCGGATATTCTACCGAACTTGTAAAGGAAGCGGTGGAAGACGGATACGAGCGTCTTATTTATCCTTCGATTGAACGGGAAATTCGCGCGGTATTGACTGATTCAGCAAGTGAGCAGGCGATAAAAATGTTTGAGGTAAATTTGAAACCTTTATTGATGCAGCCGCCGATCAAAGATAAAATAACGCTGGGGCTTGACCCTGCTTACAGAACTGGTTGTAAGATTGCCGTTGTGGACGGAACCGGTAAGGTATTGGATAAAACGGTAATTTATCCTACGCCCGGGCCGAAACAGAACGAAGAAGCGGCGGCGGCAAAATTGAAAGAGATGATCGCCGCTTACAATGTAGACATAATTTCGATCGGAAACGGTACAGCGTCCAAAGAGAGCGAAATCTTTGTGGCAAAACTGATCAAGGAAATAAAAGAAGAGACGGGCAGGGATGTAGCCTATATGGTTGTTTCCGAGGCAGGTGCATCTGTTTATTCGGCAAGTCCTCTCGGAGCGGAGGAGTTTCCGGATTTTGATGTGGCCGAGCGCAGTGCGGTTTCGATTGCGCGTCGGTTGCAGGATCCTTTGGCAGAACTTATTAAAATCGATCCGAAGTCGATCGGTGTGGGACAATATCAGCACGATATGGACAAGAAGCGTTTGGATAGCGTTTTATCCGGCGTTTTGGAAGATTGTGTAAACAGTGTCGGGGTGGATCTGAATACGGCGAGTGTTTCTTTGCTGAAATATGTGGCGGGGTTGAACGCAGGGATTGCAAAGAATATAGTCACTTATCGGGAAGAGCACGGAAAATTTTATTCCCGTAAGGAAATTTTGAAAGTTCCGAAACTGGGAGAAAAAGCATTTACGCAATGTGCGGGCTTTTTGCGTATTCAGGGCGGAGAAAACATTCTTGATAATACAGCAGTGCATCCCGAATCATATGCGGCGGCAGAAAAACTTTTATCGCTTTTCGGGTATACGGCAGAAAATGTAAAAGAAGGCGGAATAGCTGACTTGCCGAAAAAAGTGAAAGAGTACGGGGAAGAAAAAACAGCGAAGGAAGTCGGATTGGATCTTCCTACGTTGAAGGACATTGTATCGGAAATTATCAAGCCGGGCAGAGATATTCGTGAAGCGTTGCCGAAGCCTGTCCTTCGTCAGGATATAATGGACATCAGCGATCTTGCGGTAGGAATGGAATTGATCGGCACGGTACGAAATGTAGTGGATTTCGGCGCGTTCGTCGATATCGGCGTGCATCAAGACGGTTTGGTTCACCTTTCAGAAATCACGGATCGCTATATCGAGCATCCGTCGGATGTCTTGAAAGTCGGACAGGTTGTCACAGTATGGGTTAAAGACGTGGACGTGAAAAAACATCGGATCGGTTTGACGATGAAAAATCCTGCATCGAAGAAAAAAGCGGTGACAAAGGCGTTATAATGCATTGACAAAAACAATGAATTTTAGTAAAATAAACCTATAATGCAGGAGGAAAAAAGTATGTTTGAAAAAGTTCGCGATATGCTTGCGAAGCAGTTGAATGTTTCGGCGGATAAAATTACGCTTGAAAGCGATGTTGTAAAGGATTTGGGAGCAGATTCGCTCGACGTTGTAGAGTTGTTGATCTCTTTGGAAGATGATTATGGCGTTTCCATACCGGAAGACGATATCGTCAACGTGAAGACTGTGGGCGACATTGTTGCAATGATTGAAAAACTGAATCAATGACAAATTGACAGCACCGCGCCTCTGAAAGAGGCGCGGTTTTTTATATTGGTGAATTATACTATTAAGTGCAACACCTAAAGAAAAAAAGAGTTCATACAAATCTGTGGTAAAATAGAGTTGCGAAACCAAATT
>CASEFE010000022.1 GCA_949287105.1 uncultured Bacillota bacterium | reverse complement strand
TATTTTGACTTGGTGGAGATAGTGGGAATCGAACCCATGACCTCTTGAATGCCATTCAAGCGCTCTACCAACTGAGCTATATCCCCGCTTTCTTGCTTTTTCCTTTTCGCTTTTTCTTCAATGCGTTTGGCAATTTTATCTGCGCGAAAGTTCTTCTCCCGCGCAGATTTGCCGTCCCTTCTTACTCTTCCGGTTTGATCGCTCCGACCGGGCATCCGTCTTCACATGCTCCGCAATCGATGCAGACTTCCGGATCGATCTGGTATTGTGTGTCTCCCTGCGAAATCGCGTTTACCGGACATGTATCCGCGCATGCTCCGCATGAAATACAATCTTCCGAAATTTTGTGCGCCATTTCTTTCTACCTCCCATCAATCTTTTCGGGCTTTTCCCGTTTTTATTATTATAACATAACCGCCGGAAATAGTAAAGACTTCCGAACGTTTTTTTGACCTTTTTTTCTTGCTTTGCGAATGACTCAATCCAAAAGTTCCTGCAAGGAAGGATCTTCTTCCTCCTCTTTTTCTTCTTTCTCCTGCGCTCCGCCCTTTGTACTCTTGAAATGAATTTGCTCCAACGGAAAATCTTTGTATACAAGGCCGCCGCCTCTTTCGATCTTTACGCGCACGATGAGTTTGAGCATGTTTTCCGATACGACCGTTCCTTTTCCTTCCGGCGTTGTAACTTCCGCTCCGATCTTCGGCATTTTCTTGTATACTTCGCTGTAATACTCATTTTCATAGCTCAAACAGCACATCAGCCTGCCGCACAAGCCGCTGATCTTTCCGGGATTCAGGGATAACCCCTGCACTTTTGCCATCTTGATCGAAACTTTTTTGAAATCCTGCATCGCTCCCGCACAGCAACATTCTCTGCCGCAAGGTGCGATTCCGCCCAGAAGCTTAGTTTCATCGCGGATGCCCACTTGCCGCAATTCGATGCGCATATGGAAAGTACCTGCAAGGTCTTTGACAAGTTCCCTGAAATCGACCCGACCGTCCGACGAGAAATAAAAGATCACTTTGTTGCCTTCGAACGCAAATTCGCAATCGATCAGTTTCATATCGAGGTTGTGTTTTTCGATCTTCTCCTGTGCGATCTTCATTGCCTGCGGCTTGCGCTCCCGATTCTTGCGGACCTGCTCGCGATCCTTATCCGTAGCAATCCTTACGACCGGACGAAGGGGCTTGATCACATCCTTTTCCTCTACTTCCTGCGGCGGGAACGCGACCTGCGCGAATTCCATGCCCTTGCTCGTCTCTACGACAACCTGCATTCCCTCTTCATATGTTTCCGTTTCCTGCGGCGCAAAATAGTAGATTTTGCCGCCGTCCTTGAATTTTATACCTAATACTTTCATTGTCCCTCCAATATACCGACCAACATCCTTTCCAGCGAGGCAGATGCGTTTGCGTTGAATTTCAGATCCCGTTCCGTATCGCTGATCCTGTCCTGCGCGTTTACGAGCGCGGAAAGCGTATACCGCGAAGCGGCACGCGTCAGAATTTTTTTGTCTCCGCCCGAAAGAAGGTTGTCCTCTTTTTGCAAACGGATCATGAGCATATCCCGAAATACCAGCCGAAGCATGCCCAAAAATCTGCCCGTTTCCCCTTTTTCCGCATACTTGCGCGCGGCGACTGGTATCGCTGCCGGGGAAAGATTGAGCGCCAACATCACGATCTCCTGATTTTTTTCGGTAACGGGACCGCCTTCCGCCAATTCCTGCGCCTTGCCCAATATTCCGCCGGACAATGCCGCCAACTGCAGCGCATCGTCGCGGCCGGGATATTCTTTGCCGATATATTCCGCAATTTCCGATTCGGAAAACGACAAAAGCTCCAAGCGTTTGGTTCGGGACTTCACCGTGGAAAGGACGGGAAAATCGTTCTCCGTACCCAACAGAAAATAGACGTTTTCCGGCGGTTCTTCGAGGATTTTCAGCAATTTATTCTGTGCGGGCGCAAGCATGTCCTGCACACGGTCAAACACAAAAAGTCGGCGATCGCTTTCCGCCGGCTTGATGTAACACGCATCGAGAAGTTCTTTTACGTCTGCCACCGTCGCCTTTTCGCCCGGAGCAGGAAATATACGGCAATCCTGACACTGTTCCTCACGGATCAGGCGTGCGCACCGCGCATCGGCGCGCATGATCTGTATTGCAAGCTCTTTCAAAAAAGAACGAAGGTTACGGCCGTCCGGACAGACAAACAAATACGCATGCGACAATTCCCCGCGCGCCGCATCCTGCGCCACAAGACGATAGGCTTTGCTCCTTTGAAAAATTTCCATTGCCTTTCTCCGACCTACGCTTACGCGATGATCCCGTGCGCCTGCAAAAGCGCAACGATCTTCCGGTTGGTTTCGAATTTATTCCCCGAACAATCCACTGACAAAATCTGCTCCGGATATTCGCGCAAGAGCTCCAAATACCCTTCGTATACTTTGGCGTGAAATTTCTCTCCCGCCTGTTCGATCCGATCGTTTTCATCCGCACCGTGTTTGCGCGCAAACGCAAGCACCGGCGGCAAGTTCAAAAACAGTGTAACGTCCGGCATAAAGTTTTGTGTGGCGTAACTGTTGATCTCCTGCAAAAACGTTCTGTCCAAGCCCCTGCCGTACCCCTGGTAAGCATACGTGGAAAAAACATACCGATCGCAAAGCACGAGTTCGCCGCGGCTCAATGCCGGTTCTACCGTATCCGCAAGATGCTGCACACGCGCCGCCGCATACAGCAAAGCCTCGCATTCGTCCGTCATTTTGGAAAACTTTCCGTTCAGAATGACTTTGCGAATGGCTTCCGATATTTCACTTCCGCCCGGCTCGCGCGTTACGATATGCTTGACCCCCGTCTGTTTCAAATAATCCGAAAGAAGGGAAATCTGCGTGGATTTCCCCACGCCTTCACACCCCTCAAATGCTATAAATTTACCGTTCATGTCCTTCCGCCTATATTCATGACAGGTATGGTTCCGCCCGTGATGCCGAACGTATGCTTTGCCGAACTCAGCACCTCAACCGCTTCCGGCGTGATCTGCTCGCCTGCCAGCACCACCGGATAACAGGGCGGCGTTACCCCTGCATTGCGCGCGGCGATGCGTCCCGCCGCCTGCGCCAGAGGCACCCGTTCATACGCCACCGAACGCGACGTCAGATACCCGAATTTTTTGATTCCGCTGACAAATCCGACCTGCCCTTCATACGTGTTTTTCAACGCTTTCAGACGCATTACCTGTCTGATCTTTCCATCCAATGCGGCCACTTCGCGCGGAGGCGTCAACGGTGAGAAATAGAACAGCACATACCGCCCGTCATCCATCTCCGCATAGACGTTTCTCTTTTCCAATTCTTCGCGCGCGGCCTGCGAGGAAATTCCCATTCCTCCGAAATCTACCGCCAAAACCAGCGTTCGGCTCTCCGTGTAAAAGCCGATCCCGCGCTTTTTCAGCTTCGCCTTCAACAAGACAAGTTCGCTGCGCACTGCATCGATCAGCTCCGCTCCGCATTCCTGCATATATTTTACGCCGTATTCGACGCTCGCCATCACCGGATAGGAAGGACTCGTCGTCCGGAACAGATCCAAACCCTCCTCTATATCCGCGGCAAATTCCGCTTTGCCTATATTCAGGATCGCTCCCTGCGTCAACGACGGCAATGTCTTATGCGCACCGTCTACCCAGATGTCCGCATAATTTCCTGCATACAGACCTTCCGCATCCGCATCGAACCGAAGGTACGCGCCGTGCGCTCCGTCCACAAGAAACATTTTGCCGTACCGATCGCATATCTTTCTGACCGCCGCATAGTCGGCAATGTTTCCGAAATAATCGGGCGAAGTCAGAAGAACCGCACACGCATCCTTCTCCTTTTTCAGCGCCGATTCGATGTCCGCCGCGCCCGGAGGAAGCAAAATACCGTTGTTTTCGTTGTTTTTCAGCACAACAGGCTCGATTCCGAGCACCGCACAGGCATTGTACACGCTCTTGTGCGAATTGCGCGCTATGACTAACTTCCCGCCCCGACATTTGACCGCATACAGCATCGCAAATACGCCGCAGGAAGACCCGTCCGTTAAAATATGGCTTTTTTCTGCGCCCAGTACGGAGGCAATATCACGCTCCGCAAGCGCGATCACTCCGTCCGGATTTTCAAGGCAATCGGAAAACGATAATTCCGTGATGTCAAGCGCCGCATCTTTGAACAAAGGAAAATGTCGCCGATTGGATTTATGTCCGGGCATGTGCATCCGCATCGTCCTGCGACGCTTGTAATCCCGCAAAATACCGTAAATGTGCACTTTCATTGGCCTTTCCTTATGCCGCCTGACGCTTACGCGCCGGCCGCAATGTTTTCCTGACACAGGTCGACAAGATAGATCAGATACGAAATGGGCTCATAGCGCCTGTCTTCTTCCCCCGAACTCCCGCTGTGAATGATGCTCATGCATATATCCGCGTTCGTTCCGTCTTTTTCCGTGTTGCTCAGAAGATACGTGATGTTCGGTACGTTGCTGAGATCCAGCGCATACGTCCATTTTTCCATGATCTCCTTGCCGTCTTCTCCCGTTTCGCCCGTTCCGACTTCGATCGTCCGAACGCCGATCGTTCCGTCGGCAAACAGCGTCTGCAACCGTACATACGAATCCCGCAGATTTTCCAGACGTTCGTATTCCTGTTCCAAACCCTTGCGGATCTGCGTTTCGTTCTTGAAACGCTTGTCCTTCTTCATGCGCGTACGAAAATTGCGTTCCGCCGCCTCTTTGTTCAATGCGCCGTTTTCAAAATCTTCCCCGTAAAAACGTTTGAGATAATTTTCACAGTCTGTAAAATAATTGGAGCGATACCTGTATCCCCCGACCTGCGCACCTACATCGCCCATCCATACGCAATAGGAACGGAATGACTTCGTAAATACTTTGTATCCGCTGCTCCGCTTTAATGCATTGTTTTCGTCATATAAGTCGGTATCGTTGGTAAATACAATATCCGCCGTACCGGCAGGTATGTGCGCCGAAAGAACCGTATTCGCATCACTGCGTCCGCCGTATGAATTCATCGAATATTCCAGTATATCATACGAAAGCGCACCTTCTTCCCGCATCTTTTTCAGATTGCCCGTCTTCTCCGCACTGAATTCGATACCCGGATACGCATAAATGCCGAATTCCTGCCCGATCGTCGGTTTGGTCGCCGTCATCGTGAAAATCAGTACCCAGAATACAACGATCGCCGCACAGATCGCGATGATCTTGATCCAGTCGTATGACAGCATGATTCCAAGACGTTTTTTGGTTATTTTCGCATCCATTGCTTTTCCTGTCCCCTTCGGTGTTTCTTTAAACCGTTATTCTTTGGCCGATCCTTCCGTTATTCTTTGTTCGGTTTTTCTTCCGTCCCGATCGACAGAATCTCCAATTCGTATTCAAAATTGTTCGGCGCATAGACCTTCACTTTGTCTCCGACCTTCGCCCCGATCAACGCCGCTCCCACCGGCGATCCGATACTGATGACTCCCTTTTCCAGGTCTACTTCCGTCGCGCCCTTGATGGTATACGTCGCCTTCTCTTCCAGATCGTAATCATATACCGTGACCGTGTTCCCGAAATGCACGCGGCTGTTGTCCGTGCTCTCTTCCATGATCTTCGCATTCTTGATCTTATTTTCCAATTCGGTGATTTCAAGCTCGTTCTGCGTCTGCTCGTCGCGCGCCGCGGCATATTCCGCATTCTCGCTCAGATCCCCGAAACTGCGCGCCACTTTGATCCGCTCCGTTATCTCTTTCCGCTTCTCCGTCTGAAGATAATTCAGACGTTCCACCGTTTCCTCATACCCTTTTTTGGTCATGATAAATTCTTCTGCCATCTTTCCTCTCTCCTGATGATTCTTTCAATTTTTTGCCGTCCGGCCTTTTTATTTGCAAAAGAGTGATTCCGCCTCTTGTTGATCGCGGAACCACTTCTTCTCTTTGCATCAGTTTTTTATATTATACACGAAAACCGTCGATTTGTCAAGTTATAACGCTGCCTGCCCTCAACCGCGCCCGTATGCTTTTTTCACATACCGCGCGATCCGATCCGTCGCTTCGTCCAGATTTTTCATGCTCGTCGCATACGAACAGCGGACATGGAATTTTCCCGCTTCCCCGAACGCATCACCGGGAACTACCGCTACTTTCTCCGCCCGAAGAAGCCCGTTCGCAAACTCCTCGCCGCTGACGCCGAGCTTCGCCGTCGACGGATATACGTAGAACGCACCCCGCGGCTCAAAACACTCCAATCCCGTTTCGTTGAAAAATTTCACCATGAACCTGCGGCGCTTGTCGTATTCTTCCCGCATGGCCTCCACCGTCTCGAACCGGCCTTCAAACCCGTCGCTCAGGCCTTCCAACGCCGCATATTGCGACGCACTCGGCGCGCACAGCAATGTATATTGGTGAATTTTAAATACCGCCGCATCGATCTCTTCCGGCGAGCAGATAAACCCGACGCGCCAGCCCGTCATCGCAAACGCCTTGGAAAATCCGTTGATCACCACCGTGCGCTTCCGCATCCGAGGCAGCGACGCGATCGATACATGCTTTCCGCCATACGTGAGCTCCGCATAGATCTCATCGGAAATGACAAGCAGATCATGCTTTTCAATTACCGGAATGATCGCCTCCAACTGCGCTTTGGTCATGATGCCGCCCGTCGGATTGTTCGGATAAGGAAGAACCAACGCCTTTGTTTTCGGCGTGATCACCGCTTCCAGAGCCTCCGGCGTCAAAATAAATCCGTTCTCCTTCACACACCGCACGGGAACAGGCGTTCCCCCTGCAAGCTGAACGCACGGTATATACGACACATACCCCGGATCGGGAATCAGAATTTCATCCCCGATATCGCATATCGCCCGCATTACAAGATCGATACCCTCGCTCGCTCCGACCGTAACAATGATATGCTCCGCCGGATATTCCGCATTGAACCGCTCCCGCATATACTGTGAAATTTTTTCGCGCAATGCCGGCAGCCCGCGATTGCCCGTATATTGCGTATATCCGCGCTGTATGCTGCGGATCGCCGCATTCCGTATGTTCCAGGGCGTGATAAAATCCGGTTCCCCGACGCCAAGTGAGATGGCATCCTTCATCTCCGATACGATATCGAAAAATTTGCGGATCCCGCTCGGCTTCATTTCACTTGCCCGCTGATTGACAAACTTCCTCATGCATGCACCGAAATCCGTATACGGTTTTCGTCCTCCGTGTCCGTTATGGTCCCCTCAATTTTGTATTTTTTGAGTATGAAATGCGTCGCCGTCGACTGTACGTCCGACAGCGTAGCCAATCGCTCGGATACAAACCGCGCTACCTCGCGCAACGTCTTACCCTCTATGAATACCGCAAGATCATATCCGCCGCTCATCAGATAACAGCTCTTCACTTCGTCAAACCGATAGATCTCTTCCGCGATCGTATCAAATCCGCTCGCTTTCTGCGGCGATACCTTGACTTCGATCAGCGCCTGTACCGTCTCTTCCGCAAGCCGCTCCCCGTTTACGATCGCCGTGTATTTCACTATGATCCCCTGCCGCTCCATCGCTTCGATGGCCTCAACGATCTCTTTTTCCGTCTTTTCCAGCATCACCGCGATCTTTGCGGGCGTATACCGGCAATCTTCTTCGAGAATTGCCAAAATCTGTGACTCCAATCTCTTCATAAAAACCTCCCGCGACCGATTTGTGCGCGTCTTCCGTCTTCTTTTGATTTCGCGCCGCGGCCATGCACCTTCTTTTGCCGCTTTGCAACCTTTCAAACTGCGTCAGCACGATTTTTTATCATTATAAATATTCGGGCGCAAGATGTCAATTATATTTTACTTTTTTGGAAAATTTCGGTATAATCTATGGGAATTTTCTGTCGTTTTTTAAGCTTCCCATAAACTGCAAGGAGGGCGCTTCTATGTTCAAAATCTGGGCCAAAACCATCACGAAAGGAAAAATCATCCGCCAGTTCGTCTACGAAAACGAGGAAAAACTTACCTGGTCTCACTTCCTTTCTTACCTCTTCGATATTTGCCGCGAACTCGATTGCCCGACTCCCGTTCTTCTTAAATCGCATATCGTGAATTTTGCAAAATTCAACCACGTTCGGTTCTATCCGCGCGATTTTGTCGAGTCTGTCGATTTCGATTACCTCCTGCTTGAACAGATCATCCTTTAACTTAGTCTTCGCTCTTCCTTTTCCATTTCTTTGGCGGATCGCTTGACATCCGCCGCCGTCTTTGCTATCCTATTGCACGGTAGGTTTTCGGAAAACACTACCTAAAAACAACCGAGGTAACTGAATAATGAAAAAACTGTCCACAAAGAAGCTGTGCAGAGCCGGCATCATCGCCGCCCTGTACGTCGTACTCACCTGGCCGCTCGGCGCATTCGCGTTCGGAGCAATCGGATTTCAGATCCGGCCTGCCGAAGCGCTGACAATGCTCCCGCTTTTTTACTTGGAGAGCATTCCCGCCCTGTTTGCAGGTTGCCTGCTTGCTAACCTGCTTATGGCCTTCTCCCCGTGGGACATCATTCTGGGAAGCCTTTGTTCCCTCATTGCGGCAGCACTCACTTTCCTGTCCGGAAAATTGATCCGCAATACCGCGGCAAAACTGGCGATCGGCGGAATTTTCCCCGTACTCGTCAACGCGCTCGGCATTCCGCTCGTGATGATCCTCGCCGGCAGTGCCTATGCGGGATATTGGTTTATGGCAGCATCGTTTGCCGTAACGCAGGCTGTTTGGGTGTATGCTTTGGGTATCCCCCTCTATTTTGCCGTCGATTCATTGCGCAAAAAAGGAATATCCGCCTTTTCGGACAATACGGACGGGTCAAAACTTTCTGCCCCGCCGCAACAAAAATAAAAATTTTTCGTCCCTTCGCTTTGAAGGGGCGATTTTTTATTTACAAACCCACACACCTCCTTTTTGCGATAAGTAAAATATGGAATGGAAAGCCATGGTAAACACCAGAATCACCGCCAAATTTGCCGGAAACAACATTTCAGAATGGATTTACGAATTTGGCAAAAACCTTGTAAAAGATAACGACGTTATAAATGTACTATTTCCTATGATATAGGCAGATACAACATATTAAGCTTTTTAACAACAATAAAATGATTGCTATATCTTCTTTCAGTTACTGCTATAATCTATTACAGTTATCACTTTATCCTCTTGCGGTTATCACTATATCCTCAACACAACTTCTCAGACAACAAAAAACTTTTCCGCGGCTCAGAAATTTTGTGAAATTTTTTTGGGAATATCTTTCTTCTCGGCTTTTTTCATTTGCAAACCATTGACTTTTCCGCGCGTTTCCGATATGATTTTTATAGACTGTTGCAAAAGCAACAAGGAGGCTCCGATGGAAGACGCAAGCATGGTTTCAACGTCGCTGTTTGACGGCGTTTCCGAAGAAGAATACCGCGCCATGATGGTCTGTTTCAAGACGACGGTCAAACCCTATAAAAAAGGCGAAGAAGTGCCGATGCCGCCCGGCCGCGTAGGAATCGTGCAGAGCGGTAAGATCAGTATGATCAAAATTGACGCAAACGGCGTGCGCACCATTTTCGAACAGCTTCGAACCGGCGGCGTTTTCGGCGATGCGCTCGGTTTTGCATGGACGGACGCAAGCATTTACTTGCTTGCCGACGAAGACTGCGATGTCCTCTATATCGATTACGAGCATATCATCAAACGCTGTCCCAACGCATGCACCCACCACAGCATCGTCGTCGCCAACCTCGTACGGCTGATGAGCGAAAAAACACAGGCGCTCTCCGAACATCTTGAAATTTTGAGCCGCCGCACCATCCGCGAAAAACTGCTTGCATACTTTTCCATGCTTGCAGCCAAAAATAAAAGTGCTTATTTTACCTTGCCTTTCTCGCAGACCAGCCTTGCCGATTACGTATGTGTCGACCGCAGCGCCATGGTACGGGAACTCAAACGCATGACCGAAGAGGGGCTCGTGGAAATCGAACGCCGAAACGTAAAATTTTCCGCAGCGGCCGTACATTGAAAGCAGAAAATTTAATATACAAAAATCTTTGAACCGATTTACCAAGGCGGAACATTTCTTGCCCCGCCTTTTTGCTTGAAACTGATAAAAACCGTAGATTTTAAATCTTTTTTCAATGTCATCAAAAAGCCCGACGTATAAAACGTCGGGTTTTCATTTTTCCGTTCGGAACTTTTTTATTTTTAAAAAATGCGCGTTTTTCGGCCAAAAAAACGGGTGTGCTTCGAATTAAATTATTTTTTCAAAAGATCCAGCACAATTTCTCCCGCCAGAACAAGCCCCGCCGAAGAGGGAACAAATGAAATGCTTCCGATC
>CASEFE010000021.1 GCA_949287105.1 uncultured Bacillota bacterium | reverse complement strand
GCCTCACTGCCCCGAAGTTTGGATACACTTAAAAATATCTGCTCGTATTCCGCTATATTCAACCCTTCGTCGCAACATTGCTTGTATTCCGTCGCCAGCCAATCCGCATAAAATTCCTGCGGTAAAACATCAAACGCCGGCGATATTTTTTTATCGCTTCGCTCCTCTTTTTCACGCATGTCACTGTCAAACAACAGCGAATCGATCGTTATGTTAAATATTTTTGAAATTCGGATCAGCTTTTCAAGATCCGGTTTGGTTTCGCCGCTCTCCCATTTTTGTACCGACTGATGCGTTACCCCCACTTTTTCGGCAAACTCCTCTTGCGTCATTTTGAATGTTTTCCGCAAAAGATTGATCTTGTCTTTGAACGTCTGCATGCCACCCTCCGAACGTTTTTCTTTATTATACCGCAATCGCTTTGCTTTTTCAACCACCTCCCATTTGTAATTTTTGCAACCTGCGCGTGCATTTTTTACCGCTTTTCGATACATTTGCACCGTTAAATTGAATTTTCGGAATTTTCTGCCCGTAACAGATTCAAAACCAATAAAAAGCCCGTAAAAAACCTTAACCTTCTAAAACAACCTTAAAACAGATTTAATCATTAAAAAAATGTTTTACAACCAAATGTTTCGCGCTTCTACGGCCTCCAACACACGCTTCGTAAAAAATTTACGGAATTTTATAAAAATTTTTCAATGTAGGAAAACGAAAAATCTTTCAACTCGTTTGTCCCTTGCCGTTTCGGCTCCATTCCATCGAACGGTATTTTCAAAATCGACAAACGCGCGACATGGAAACGGGCGGAAAGAAAAGCTTTTTCTTTCCGCCCGTAATTCCTCAGCCTCGCCAAAAATCGGCAAAGCATCCTTTTAGTCCTTAAAAAACCGATAAAATCCGCATTCCGTAGGGTGATCGAGAAAAATTCCGCCGCCCGCCGAAAGCATTCTGATGCCGATCAACACGTCCCCGCCCGCAAAAAAGAGGTTTGCTACGCCCAAAGCGATCAGCACAACGTATCCTGTCAGAATACCCGCCGCCGATAATCCGAAGCCCAGCACAAAGAGCGGAGCCAATCCGCCCGTCAGATATTTAGCCCGCGTCATCGGCCTTTCCGCGGCACAATACGGTGTACATGAAGCACGGAGCATTCCGAAACGGATCCCTTTGAAAGTTTTGTTGGAAACGCCCCATCCGAGGGCATGCAGCCCTTCATGAACCAATACCGAAAAGAGTAACAATCCGCTGAAAAGAAAGAGATCCGCCAATACAAAAGAAGAAAAGACCGCACGAGGCTTACTCAAAAGCAAAAACAACGCGACCGCCGCTCCTGCCAAGGGAAGAACGAGCATTGTTCCCCATAAATTTGCCGCTCGGACGCTTACCGTACAAATTTGCTGCCGATACCCTGCCGCGCGCAATACGGCACATCGCTCTTCAAAAGCGGCTTGCTTTGCCTCTTCCGCCCTCTTCGCCTTTTCCTCGCGAAACGAACGCCCGCTCATTCTTCCTGCTTAAACAGATCGGTCGAAAGATACCGCATTCCCGTATCCGGTACGATCACGACAATGCGTTTCCCTGCATTTTCTTTGCGGCGCGCCAGCTCAATGGCTCCGTATACCGCAGCACCTGCCGAAATCCCCGCAAACACACCGTCTGCCTTGGCAAGGACCCGCGCCGTCTTAAATGCATCTTTATCGGATACGGCGATCACTTCGTCAATGAGCGAAGTATCCAGAACTTCCGGAACAAAACCCGCTCCGATTCCCTGCAATCCGTGCGGCCCCGCCTTTTTGCCCGACAATACCGCGGAATTTTCCGGTTCCACCGCCACCGCCCGAACGCGCGCATCCGTTTCCTTCAAATACCGCGCCGTGCCGCTCAATGTTCCGCCCGTTCCTACGCCGCAGACAAAATAATCGACCTGCCCGCAACAATCACGCCAGATCTCGGGTCCCGTCGTCATATAATGCGAGTCCGGATTGGCGGGATTGACAAATTGTCCGCATATAACGCTGTTCGGAATATCCCGATGCAACTGTTCTGCCTTTTCGATGGCTCCGTTCATCCCCTTTCTGCCATCCGTCAGAACAATTTCCGCTCCGAACGCCGCAAGCAATTTCCTTCGCTCTTCGCTCATGGTTTCCGGCATCGTCAAAAGCAAATGATAGCCTTTGATCGCGCAAACCGCGGCAAGCCCGATACCCGTGTTTCCGCTCGTCGGTTCGATGAGAAGCGTTTCCGCATCGATCCTGCCTTCCTGTTCCATTCGTTCCACGATCGCCAGTGCAGGCCGGTCTTTAACACTGCCCGTCGGATTAAAATACTCCAATTTTGCCAAAAGCTGCGCTTTGAGTTTGTATTTCTTTTGCGTTCCGCTCAACTCCAAAAGCGGAGTGTTGCCGATCAGTTCCGTAATGTTCTTATAAACCATTCCACACGCCTCCGTCTGTCCGAAAATGCTTTCCTTATCTTTATTATATCTCTTTTTTCAGCGTTTGTAAACCAAACAAAAAAAGTTTTACGTGAAACTGCGCCCCCTTTCATTTTTTTGCGCCCCCCCTTTATCAAACCCTCCCAATTTCATAAAACACAATCACAAAAACGACCTTTTTTGAAAAATATTTTTGTAAAGCTCTTGACAGAAATGCATTTTGATCTATAATATAGTTAACCTTTGCGCGGTCGCCTACAAACCTTTGAATCGTATTTTACAAAGCCCCCCGACCTGAGCGATAACTTATCTTTGATTTTTTGCCGAAGCCACAAAATTTGTATGAAGGCTTTGCTTGCAAAATCTCAATTTTTTATCAATTAAACTAAATTTGAAACCGACTCCAACAAAAACTTATACCATCGATCTTCGCGATAAGCCGAAATTTACCGTGGCAGGACACGTGGCCGATGTACAAAAGTACACCTTTACTTATACCGACCACGAAATTTACGGGTATAAAAAAAGGAAGCGGTTCTTTTTCCGTTTATATCTGCAAAACACCTTACATCAGTATGTTTGTGCTTGCATGATAAAAATATTTCAATCAACGACGGCGCCGCGGCAAAAATTGCCGCGGCGCCGTTTGTGTATACAATAAAAAATTTCAGTACAGTTTGTCTTTTTTTCATATTCAACAAAAACATTTAAGCGTGCATTCGCTCTTCTTATGTTCAAAAAGAAAAACCGTTGTGCGCGTATCCGTTTTTTTGATATTCGGCAAGAACGTATCAGCGCTTATTCTTTCTTTTGCGGATATGAATAAAAGAGAGAGTAAACTCGATTGCAAAAAAGATGACCGCGGTAGCGGCAAGAACCGCCGCCATGACGCCGACCGTTATATCTGCCCCGAAAAAATCCAATGTAAGAGAAAATTCTTTGGACAGTGTCGACGCAAATTCGGGAGCAATGACCTTTCCGATATTATCGAGTGCTCCGCCCATGATCAGATTCCGAAAAAGCCCCGCCGAATAACTGCCGGGAATAAACAACGTAAAATACTGCACTCCTTTCGGGAAATAGGAGATGGGCATATACGCGCCGATCAAAAACCCGATCACCGTTCCGACAATGACATTCATGCCCGTAAACGCACCTTCCGAACGAAGAAAACCGGTAACCAAAGATAAAATCGTCGTCGAAGACAAAACCGACAACACAAGTGCGCCGATACAGCCGAACACATCGGCTACGCTTAAAAACCAGCTTCCGCTCGCCGCCAACCATAAAAAACTGATGGCAAGCACAATGAAGGAAATAACCAGCCCCGCCGCAAGAATGGAGAGAAAATATGCCGCCGAAGGCATCCATTTCGGAATGGGAGACGCCATAAGATCTGCCGTGATCCCGCGTTTTTTGTCCTGAACCATGATCCCGCACGCACACAGCGGTACCGTGATGCACGCACAGGACAGACACCCGACCAGCATCCACGCATCGCAGAACGATTCAATGGCTCGTTTAGCTTGAGGAGTCGCCGCATCGCCCAAGGCACTCAAAAGCCCGTCCGTCTGCACCCGTCCCAAAAACAAAACATACAAACCGAGTACGATGAGCGGAGAGAGAAGAGAAAAAAATATGTTCGCCTTGTCTTTCAGAAATATTTTTAAGTTCCGCCTTGTCTGCTGCAACAATGTATACATCAAAGGTTTCCCCCTTCCGCCAGTTTCTTTCCCGTGACCGCCAGGAATACGTCGTCCATATCCCCTTTTACAAACTCAAAATCTTGACAAAACTGCGGGTATTTTGCAAGAAACAAACGCGCTTTTTCCGCGTCACTCATCGTGATCCGCACACCTTGCGAAACTTCTTCCGCAACATATCCTTCCGCTTGCAGCCCTTCCTGCAATGCGCGCGTTTCTCCGTAAAGATACAAATAATTGCGCGAAAATTCGTTTTTCAAGCGCACAGGCGTATCGCACGCCGCTATCTTTCCGCTGTCCAAAATGACGACCTTGTCCGATCCTTCCGCTTCCTCCATATAGTGCGTCGTCAGAAAAACCGTTGTCCCTTCCTCTTTTTGCAACTTCCGTATCACGCTCCACACAGCTTTTCGCGTCTGCGGATCCAAACCCGTCGTCGGTTCATCCAAAACAAGCAGCTCAGGCCGCCCCACAAGCCCACGCGCAATGTCGATCCGCCGCCTCTGTCCGCCCGAAAGCTTCCCGAACGGCCGCGACAACAACGGCGCAAAATCCAGCATCTCGCTCAACTCTTTCAAACGCTCTGCCCATGCTTTCCCGTGTATTCCGTAATAGCTTGCACGCACCGTCAGATTGTCCCGCACGGTCAAAAGATCGTCCAACACGCTGTTTTGAAATACCACGCCCACCCGACGTTTGATTTCTTGCGACTGCGTGTCCAGATCATACCCCGCTATCCGCACTTTGCCCGCGTCCTTTTCCAGAATGGAACATAAAATATTGATCGTCGTACTTTTCCCGGCTCCGTTCACGCCCAAAAAGGTAAACAGACTTCCTTTTTCCACAACAAAAGAGATGCCCTGTACCGCTCGCACTTCTCCGTATGATTTTTCAAGATTTTCCACTTCAATGCTGTTCATCTCTCACCTTTCACGCCTTTTTTCAATTTTTTTCAGCAACTACCCGATCTTTTTTTTCATTATAACATAGCAGGCAAAAAAAAGCAATCGCCGCCCACAGCCGCGCCTGCAAAATTCATCAGCTTTGACATTCTTCGACTTGGTTTTCACATAAATATCGTTGCTTGACCGCCCCCTTTTGCCGATTTTGTATTTATTTCTATATCCGCAAAAATGTATTCCCGACGACATGAAAGCAAGATACTTTATATACCGAAAGAGCCTGCATGCAAAATTTGTTTGCATGCAGGCTCTGTATTGTATTAAAAAAACCAAACTTTCTTTTTTCGCGGCTTTTATGCTCGCATGAAAGCCAAACGACAATTATTTCGTATAGACAGATTTTTCTGTTCCGTTTATTCTGCATTGAGCACAGAAAGAACAAAACTTGTGAGCCGTTCCTCAAAACCGAGCGTTCCCGTCAAAAAGGCTTCATCGACAGTTTCCGCAACCAAATCGCCTTCGCCGGGCGTCCCCGTCACATAT
>CASEFE010000020.1 GCA_949287105.1 uncultured Bacillota bacterium | reverse complement strand
CATATGTATCCTTATTTGTCTTAAAATTCAAAACAGATAATTTATTGCTGATGGTCTTTCTGCCACTGCTCGCCGCAATTAACATTTATCTTATCGTAATGCTATTCCGACACGGTTTTTTTATCATTACAACATAAAAATAAACAGGTTTAACAGGGTAAAATCATACTCTCCCGTTAAATACCTGTTTATCAATAATGTGTATATTTAATACCTTGCCTTCAAAAGAGTGCATTACACCATATAATATAGACACTTTTTCTTTATGGCGCCTTGAAGCATATTCGGTGTAAAACGATTGTTTCAAAAAATTCATAACAACCTTTCCTTTTTCGGTATGTTTGGCTTACTGCCATAATAAAATAAAAATTTACCCTTTCAGTATATCACAAACATAAATTTTATAAAACTATTTGACTGTGAAATTCAAAAAAATTTTCTCTGCGAAATTTTCACGCATTCCATGTAAACGTTTTTCAATAAAATATATATTTTTTATATTTTATTTTTCTGTAAATTCATTCTGATCAATATTTTCAATAAAATATTGACACAGACTTTTAATTCTGTTATACTTTTTAATAATTTATTATTAAACTGTTTAAGGTAAATATATGTTTGACTTAAAAGCTGCAACAAAAAAGTTATTGGATGGATGTGTTATTCCTTCCACAACCGGCATAAAATTATTTACACCAGACGGCCAAGGAAATTATAAGGCTGTATGGGCAAGAGATTTTGCTTATATGGTAGAGTATGCCGGCAAATTGATTTCAATTGAAAATATCAAAGAGAATTTAGAATATCTTTTAGAAGGAGCGGCTCCCAACGGATGGATTCCTGATCGTGTTGAAGAAGATAAGACGGCTCGTTATACAGCAGGCGGCGGAGATTTTCCCGCTAATCCCAATCTCGATAACGGATGTTTTATAATTCTCGCTGTAGATACATACTTAAATTTAATTGAACCGGAAGAAGCTTCCTCGTTTTTTACAAAATGGTGTGATACATTATGCCGCGGAATCGATTGTCTTCCAATCAACAGAGACGGAATTATTGAAAATATTTCAACGCCTCCGCACTCCCCTTATGGCTTTACGGATTGTATATGTAAAACCGGTCTGTTAGCTATGGAAACATTACTTTTATGGCGAGCGCTGAATTGTTTGTATAAAAGATTGCCTCAAAACAATATCCGTAAAAATACTTATTTCCAGTATATAAAAAATATTGAAAATAGTTTTGTTAATATTTTTACTTCGCCGGAAGGCATGTTTTATGCGGCAACCGGCACGTGTAAACAAATAGATATTTGGGCAACGTGTTATGCCGTCAGTATCGGATTCCCCATCTCTGATTTTCAAAAAAATCAAATTGCCGATTGGCTTTTAAAAAATTATGATTCTATTGTATACTGTGGTCAAATTCGGCATTTGCCTGCTAACACTTATTGGGAAGCAACCTTTATAGATGTCCCTAAAAATACCTACCAGAACGGTGCATTCTGGGCAACCGCTACCGGCTGGTTTTTCGATGCCATTGCTTCTTTTAACGCCAGCAAAGCATGTTCTTTGATTGACGATCTATTACAATATTTCAAAAATGTTGGTATCTATGAATGTGTCGGACCGGGTTATAAAAAACTTGATACTTATGTTGCAAGTGCTACAAATGTATATGGTATATACGAAAAGTATTTACAACTAAAAAGTAATTTGAATAAATAAAATTACCTTATTTTACAACAGATCTTACCTTCGTTAGAAAAATAAAATGCGCGTTATCTTTATACTTAGATAGCGCGCATTCTATTATTTTAGAATAATTAAATTTTATAAATCGATATCATCCTTGATCCTTTTTATTCTCTTCACCCTCATTTGTATTTTCACTCGAAGATTTACCTGAATCTTTTTGCAATAAATCTCGAATCTCCGTCAATAAAGATTCAATCGTATTTTGTTGTGTAACAGCATCTGACACATTCTCGTTTTCTTCTTTTATATCCGCTATGACTTCTTGCAGATTTTCTTCTTTATTTTCCAATTCACGGACTTTCTGTAATTTTTCTTTTAATTCTTCTCCGGCTTCCTGTAATCGTTTTCTTGCTCCCCGAACAATTCTGAGCGCGGTAAAAATAACCAATGCATCGATTAAAAAAGTCAAAATTGCCATCAATAAATTGCCGTAATTAAGCGTAATCGCTTCTTTTAATATTTCATTCGTCTCAGGATTAATCACCTCCGGCCGCAAAACAACTACCAATTCGCTAAAATCACCGTTTAATAAAGTGGCAATCAACGGCTTGATTATATCGTTTACAAGACTGTTTACAATTGCTGTAAACGCAGCACCAATTACAACACCAACAGCAAGATCAAGGATATTTCCCCGGGATATAAAAGCCTTAAAATCTTTCCAAAAAGTACTTTTTTGTCTTTCTTTTCTGTTTTTTTTCATATCTGTCTCCAATTTATGATTCCTTGGTAATTGAGTAAAATACGGCAAAATCTTGAACGTACCGAATTGCCATATAAATAATTCTTTAATTATAATCTTAAACAGCGGATAAGTTTATAAAAATATTATCAAAAAGATCTTGTGGTTTTTTAATACAATATCAGTATATCACGAAAAAATTTAAAACACAATTTTTTTAATACAATCTACAGGTTCAAAAAAATTAAGCCGACCCATAAAAGTATCGGCTTTTTAATAAAAATAATTGTCATCTAACCTTTGGCTATTAAACCTGTATAAAAATTGAATTCAATTAGAGTTTAAAAGAGCCTCCAATATATTTTCTTTATATTTTGAAGCAGCGCCGTATGGACGAGGAATATTATCATCATTCAAAAAATCAGCAACTATTTCTCCATGATTCAAAATTATTGCGCGATGAGAAAGCATATAAGCTTCCTCCGCATCATGTGTTACAAAAATAGCTGTTCGACGTTCTTCCCGCCATAGATCGCAAAATACTTTCATCAAGCGGATTTTTAATGCTGTATCCAAAGACGAAAAAGGTTCGTCCATCAGAATAAGTTCTGATGGATAAACAAACGCCCGTACAATCGAAACACGCTGAGCCTGTCCGCCCGATAATGCAGACGGATATTCATTTGCTTTTTCCGCCAATTCTGCTTTTTCAAGGTATAAATCAATTCTTTCGTAATCCGCATTTTTTCCCAAGACATAAGCAATGTTTTGCCGCACGGTAAGATTCGGCAAAAGTCTTTCCTGTTGAAAAATATAGGATATTTTTTGCGGTATGTTCCTTATAATCCCATCAAATGACGTTAATCCAGCCAAAATGTTCAATAACGTTGTTTTGCCGCATCCGCTTGGACCCAAAACACAGGTAATTTTACCAGACTCAATTTCCAACGATAAATTTTTATAAATTTTTGTGCCAGTATACGTTTTAGAAACGTTCTCCAAGAAAAGGTTTTTTACTTCCATCGCACAACCAACCTCCCGGTAAAACGAATCAACCATTCGCATAAAACAGAAAGAACAACAGCCGCAAGGGTCAAAGCAAATAATTTTTCTGTTTGCAACATCCAGTTCGCATTATACATCAGATTTCCCAGGCTGCTGAACGTATGGGCCTGCACCTCTGCTGCAATCACAAGTTTGATATTGAGTGAAAACCCCGTTGCTGATCCTTCAAACAATCCTTCTGCCATATTTGGTAAATATAACTTAAAAATTCTATCTTTGATTCCGACTTTATAAACTTTGCTCATCTGTTTAAGAGTCTCATCTACATTCATCAAAGAAGAATAAAATGCCGAATATAGCGTCGGAAAAATTACAATGATTGCAACTCCCGCCGGTGCCCGACTCGAATTCAGCCAAATTATCAAAATTAAAATTACCGACATTGTGGGGATCGCCCGTATAATTGCAATAAAAGGCCGCACAATTTTTTCCACAGGCTTATAAATTGACGAAAGAATCGCTAGCCCTAATGCAAGAATAAAGGAAATGAAAAACGAATAAATAGCACGCCACAAGGTATTTCCTATGGCATTCCAAAATTCCAAATCGGCTAAATATTCGAAAAATCCCCGGAATGCTTGCATTGGCGTCGGAAGAATCATCGATACACCCATTGCTTGAGCCGCTATTGCCCAGATTGTGACAACCGCTATGACAACAACAATCGGATACAAAAAATTTATTATTATTTTTTTTACTTTCGCACTATTCATTCTATTATTGCTTGAATATCGGCTTATGCAGCATTCCCCATCTTATATTCAATTTGGTTCTGATCAAGAATATATTCTAACATCTGTATCGTTGTTGCAACCGTGGTATATATTGTTTTCCCTTTCAAATCCTGGATTTTTTCCACCGTAGAATTGATCCCGACAATATATAAGTTCCCAAAAACATTTGTAGAGGCAAGTTGTACCCCTATTCCGTTTTCGTAATTCGTCACTGCCGCCGTAGTAGGCATAATCGCTATATCAGCGCCAAATGCGGGTGTAAAAACTTTTCCTATTTGATTTGCTTCAACTCTGTGAAATACTGTTGTATAACCATCATAAATTGAATCCACCTGTGTCATTGCTTTTGCAAGGGCGAGTGCGGGAGTTCCATCCGGATAATATATGTCTACCGTTTTATCTTCAGAGACGGAATTTCCTGCCTGTGTATAAAAAAAGTCATCAGGAATTTCTTTTTCCTCAAGTCTTTGCATGTAATCATTTACCGATGATTTTACTTCGGCAGCAGATAAATGTTTAAGATTGCAACGCGTAATTGTTTCCTGGGTAATATTCAAATTTGCAAGAGTACTTCCCTGCTCTTTTAATTTGGCTTGAAATGCCGTAACATTGTTTTGCTCTTGCAACCATTCCGCATTATCAGCCATAACATTCAAAAAAGCTGAAACATAAGCACCGTTTTGTTCTGCAAACGATTTTTTGACAATTAATGATGCTTGTGGATACCCGTCAAAGCCGGTAATTTGCTTCCACTCTTTCTGAAAATCGATCACAATTTCTCCGGAAGGTATATTTGCCTTGCTCTGTGTTACCTGCGGTTCTCCTAATACCCCATACGCCTCTGTTTTGTTTGTTTCAGCCTGCTTTAATAACTGAATAATTTGCGCACCGCTATCATAAGAATTCAACATGACCGCCTGGGTATTTTTTTTGTCGCCGCACGCCCCAAACGCAAAAAGGCTAAACGTCAATAAACATGTCGTTATAAACGCAATAGCAATTTTTTTCATAACTCTAAGCTCCTTTGTTATTTCTTAAATTTAATATTTTGAAAATAATGTCTTAGCGGATACCCCGCTCAGCATACCAAGTTTTCCCGTAAGAGCATTGATAACTTCAGAAGGTGCATCTATAAAAATGGAAAGAACGGAAATTTTTTTTTGCTTATATGGTATTCCCATTCTTCCGATAATGTAATCTCCGTAATCATGCAAAATAGCGTTCAATTTATCTGAACATTCTGTATTTTCTACTATAATACTAATAACTGCAACTCTATTTTCTGACATCAAAAAATTCTCCTTATGCCCAAAAGCAAAAGGAGAATACAGACTATCCGCATAGATCGTATGATGTACCCCTTTGCTGTTGGGCGGACCCTTCAACTTAGGTTTTATTTTATAAGTAATAAAAGTATACTACACTTTTTTATAAATAGCAAACAAAAATACCACGCTATTTCCGACTCGCTTTTATTTTATGAATAAAAACAAACACCTGACACAAACTTTTAATATGTTCAAAAAAATAATCACATTGGCTGTTACAGCTGTCTGTTTTACTGCGGCAATTTTGATGATTCTTTATTTTCAGAATGAACCAATTGCACCCAGAGTCGGAAACTTTATTTATTGCACCAGTTCTGTCGACTTACTCATTAAAAGAGAGGCAATACTCAAAAATACAAATAAAAATATTTGTCCTAAACCTTTATAAATAAATCAAATAAATTGTTGTTGATGTTATTTAACGGCCAATTGTTCTGTCTATCAATTCCTGTGCAGCGTCGTATCCCATGCTTTTTAAACGGAAATTACGGGCAGCAACTTCAATTATAATAGACAAATTTCGGCCAGGTTTTACCGGAACAACATGTTTCATTACTTTAAGGCCTAGAATATTTTCGTACAAAGTTCCTTCTCCGAGCCGATCATATTCTTTACCCTCTTCCCAATTTTCCAGTTCCATTACAAGTTCAATTTCTTTTTCATTAAGGATAGAACCGGAACCATACATATTTTTAATATTGATAATGCCTATTCCGCGTAATTCCATAAAATAGCGAATTGTTTCCGGGGATGTTCCGACCAACGTATCCGATACCCGCTTTATAATTACACTGTCATCGGCGACAAGACGATGGCCACGTTTGATCAACTCCATAGCCGTTTCACTTTTACCTACACCGCTGTGCCCCGTTAAAAGTATTCCTACCCCTGACACATCCATCAAAACGCCATGCATACTTTGTGACGGTGCCAATTTTTTATTCAAATAAAAGAACAAATCATTCATGACAGCCGTCGTTATTTTATCCGTTCGTAGAATAGGGCATCCGGTCTGTCTCGCTTCTTCGATCAACTCTTGCAACACCGGAAGATCTCTCGCTAAAATAATACACGGTATTTCTTCATAGGAAAGTAATTCTTTTAAGCGACTGCGACGCAATTCCTGAGGTAAATCGCGCAAAAATTCGTATTCGGAATTTCCGATCACTAAAATCCTTGAAGGATCAAAATATTTGAAAAACCCGGCAAGTTGCAGTCCCGGACGCGTAACGCTATAAGAAGCAAGTGAAACACGCCCCCTTCCTGCAAATACAATTTCAAATCCTAAATCGCCACAAAAACTATCCAATAAAACAGTTTCTTTTTCATTCATAATTCTTCCCCTAAGCCAAATTTATAAATGGTGTATGCAACCCCATCTTCTGCGCAAGAGCGAGTAACAAAATCCGCTTCCCTTTTTAAATCATCTTCAGCATCGCCAACAGCCACACCCAATCCGGCCGTTTGAATCATCGGCAAATCATTATAATTATCGCCAATCGCTATTGTTTGCGACAAAGGTATTTTGTAATGATTTGCCAAAAATTTTAAAGCACTTCCTTTATCACTGCCCATTGCTACAATTTCAACGAGATATTCATTGCTTGTTGTTATATAAAATCTGTCTCCGAAATGTTCCTGTAACCCATGTAAAACTCTATCGCGCGCATCGGGTTTACAAATCACAATAATTTTATGCGGGTTAATTTGATGTTCCCGCACAAAATCGGAAATTTTGCCCCGAACCGGTACCCCTTGAACTCGACAAACTTTTTCATACCACACAAGGAACGAATCCTCTTTGTTTACATAAAAATCTTCCCCGTCATAAACGTGTATATGATTGTCATTTATCTGTAGATAAACACAAATGCTATATGCATCTTCCCATGAAATTCGAGAATCATATAATATTTTTTGCGTCTGTACATCTTCCACTATTGCGCCTTGATAAGCGACTACCGGGCCACATAATCCAAGACTTTTAGCATGCGGCAAAATGGATGATATCATTCGCCCTGTACATATAGCAAAAACCCCACCCGCATCTGTATATCTTCGAATCGCAATTCTGTTTCCTTCCGAAATTTCTTTTTGCAGTCCGCAAAGAGTTCCGTCAAAATCAGATACAATCAATTTGTAATCTAGCATTATAAATTATCCTCAAAATATTTCTTTACCGATTTTGCAAGCATCTCGCCTATTCCTTCCGTCTCGGATAGCTCTTCTACACTCGCTCGCATTATTCGATCTATCGTACCGAATTTATCAATCAAAGCTTTTCGCTTAATTTTCCCCACCCCCGGAATTTCTGCAAGAACCGAAGTCAGGGATTGTTTACTGTGAATATTTCTGAAAAATGTTATCGCAAAACGATGCGCTTCATCACGAATCCTTTGTAGCATTTGCAAACAGTAGTCACGCCTGTCAAGTTTTAAACTTACGTTACTATCGATCGTGTATATTTCTTCCTCTCTTTTCGCTAAAGAAATCAAATCAATGTCGGTAATCCCTAACTGATCAAAAATCTTTTTCACAGAAGATAGCTGCCCTTTCCCTCCATCGATGATAATCAGTTGCGGTTTAGGAAACCGAGCTTCCTCATCCGTACCTAATTTTGATAATCGCCGCATGAGCACTTCCTGTAAGCTTGCAAAATCATCGACTCCCTCAACTGTCTTTATTTTGAAACGACGATAGCTATCTCGCGAAGCTTCTCCATCTACGAATACGACCATAGAACCGACTTTATCTACTCCACTGATATTTGAAATGTCATAGCACTCCATCCGTTTCGGATAATGCGAAAGTTTCAATATTTCCTGTAACCGCTGACATGCATGGATGGTCATATCCTCTTTGTGGCGAATTTTATCGATTGATTTTTCTAAATATTCGGCTGCATTTTTTTCTGCCATACTTAAAAGTTGCTTTTTAATTCCCTGTTTTGGCATAATAACAGCAACCGATTTGCCTCGTTCCTTCAAAAAAAATTCTTCAACCAAATTGCTTTCGCAAAAGTCCTGCACTATTATTTCATCAGGCAATTGGTGCTTTGAATAATATTGAGATATAAAAGAAGTCAGCGCATCTGTATCCGAAGAAGCATTTTCAACCGCAAATGTGCTTGCGCCCTGCATAATCCCACGCCGTATAATCAAGATATTTATCGCTGCATATAATTTATTGCTTATATATGCTATCACATCCGCATGAAGATCTTTTTTCAGAGCAGTTATACGCTTTAATGCTATCTTAGACAGCATGGCCAACTTGTTTCTACAATCCAAAGCAAGTTCGAAATCTTCGTTTTCTGCATAGAAACGCATTTTATTTTGTAAAAGCTGCTCAACCTCACCATCTTCCCCGTCTAAAAAACGCATAGCGGCTTTCACTTTCATCCCATAAGCCTCTTCGGAAATCATGTGTGCGCACGGAGCATCACAACGGTGCATGTGGTAATTCAAACAGGGCTTTTTCGGAGTTTCGGAAATTTTTGTAGTACAAATTCTCACTCCATACGCCATATTTACAATTTCTAAAACATCCTTAACACGTACTCCACCCATATAAGGCCCAAAATACCGGCTGCCTTTATTTAATTTTCTAGTCACACTGAAAGACGGATATTTTTCATTTACCGTCACTTTTATATATGGATAAGTTTTATCGTCTTTCAAAAGTATATTATATTTTGGCTTATACTTTTTAATAAGATTATTTTCCAGTGAAAGCGCATCAATCTCCGATTTGGTTATGATGTAATAAAAATCAGAAATATTTGCAACCATAGCTGCAACTTTTTCCGTTTTGAGTGTTGAATGAAAATATTGACGGACTCGATTTTTCAAAATACGCGCTTTACCGACATAAATAACATTCCCGTCTTTATCAAGCATAACATAAACGCCTGGTTCATCCGGCAATAATTTTAATTTTTCCGAAATCACACTCATTTTTCTTTCACCTTTTAAGAACGGTTTCATTATACAATATAAGACAAGTTTTTGCAAGCAAATGATTTCTTTCGATCAACGTATGAAAATAAATGCTGAAAGTGCTTTTCTTGTAATGAATTGTCAAACTAAGTGCAACACTTGATAAGATTTTCTTGGAACAAATCTTGTGGAGTTTTGAAATGTAAAACCTTTTTGGGCCTGGCGTTGATCAACGCCAGATTCTTTTTTAGTGTCGAGGGGTTT
>CASEFE010000019.1 GCA_949287105.1 uncultured Bacillota bacterium | reverse complement strand
GTATATATAATACAATATGTAGCGTAAAACACAATCCCTTTCTCTGCGCCATGTGATACACCTATTGTAATCCGAACCCCTGTGGTTGGACAGCAATAGGTGTTTTTCTATTTTTTTGCGATGAGAGCGTTTATAAAGGTTATTTATCACCATTGATAAATAAAGGGAGCATTTTTATCCACTGAATCCGTAATATACACCTGTTTTGATCCGAACCTTTATGCTTGGATTGCAATAGGTGTTTTTTTGCCTTTTAACTTAAAGGGGTGAGTGTTTTTAACTGTTTTGCAGGTACATTTGTTTATTTATAAATTAAAAGCAGAAAATACGTGTATTATTAAAAAAATTGATTGTCAATCAATTAATATTTGAATAAATTTACAGTGAATTGTGGTTTATTTAATTGCGTTTTGAAAAAAGTAAAAAACGTTATTTAATGTTTCGTAAAAAAAGAGCAAAAATTGATATGTTTTTCGTTCTGATTATGACATTTACATACAGAAAAAGATAATGTATAATATAACAAAGGATTAAATAAGACGGCGAAATAAAGAGGCTGTCTAAAAGGAGAAAGGATGAAAACAATAGCAGTTATTGGCTGTGGAAGCATAGCAAACAATGCACATTTTCCTGCATTGTCTAAAATAGAAGATGTGCGTATTAAATATGCATGCGATATTATTTTAGAAAAAGCAGAAAAAGCTTGTGAAAAATTTCCAAAGGCGGAAAAAGCGATAGCAGATTATCAAGAGGCGTTAGCGGATCCGGAAGTGGATGCGGTATATGTTTTGACTCCGAATTATTCACATTATCGAATTACAATGGATGCTTTGCGTGCAGGAAAGCATGTATTTTGTGAAAAGCCGATAACGGTAAACTATCCTTATTCAATGGAGATGGCAGAGGAAGCTGTAAAGCAGAAAAAAGTACTTAACATCGGTGTATGCAACCGTTATAATAAGTCTGTTGAAACATTGGCTCAATATGTGAAAGAAGGTAAATTTGGTAAAATTTATCATATATGCTGTTCGTTTCGTTCGTATAGATCAATTCCCGGTTTAGGGGGTGCGTTTACGACGAAAGCGCAGGCAGGTGGCGGCGTATTGATTGACTGGGGTGTTCATTTTTTGGATCTGATATTGTACATCTTAGGAGGGGCAAAAGTAAAGAGTGTAACGGGCGAAGCTTACAGCGAGATGGCAAAAGATATGAAAACTTACAAATACCATTATATGTGGGCGGAGGATACTTCGGATATTGAGCGTGGGGTCAATGACGTAGAAGATTTTATATCAGGATTTGTGCGTACAGATAAAGCGAGTATTTCATTAAATGGTGCGTGGGCGCAAAATGTTCAGGAAGAAGAAATGTATGTAGATTTTTTGGGGGATAAAGGAGGTGCAAGACTCACATACGGAGGCACATTTGCATTTTATGATGCACAAACTTTAAGTAAGGTTGTATCGGATAGTGATATACCGAATCACTATCAGAAAGAAGATGAAGCTTTTATCCGAGCGATAGGCAGCGGAGAAGAAACCAGAAGCAATATCAAGCATATATTGGAAACGGCGAAGCTGATGGATGCACTTTACAGGTCGTCTGCGGAACATCGGGAGATCACATTTGACTCCGAAAAATGATAAAAGAAAATATTACGAGATTTTTTTACAGAATATTGACAAAACGGAAATTAGGTAGTACTCTATACATATGGAAGAATGGATAAATCAAAGGCATGAAGGCGGAGAAAAAGTTTCCTTTCATTTTGATAAGAATATGCTAGCATCTCCGCAGCGATACGGCGATGTTATGGTGTATCAAATCGGCCGTATGTATTGCAGAAAGAAGATGGTAATTTCCGAGCATGATCATCAGCGGTGGTTTGAGCTCACGATTCTGAACGAAGGTGAATGCCTGACTGCCGCGAATGGTCCGAAGTGTCGACTGGAAAGCGGTGAAATTTTTTTATCTTTTCCGGATGAAAAACATTGGATGGAATCTTTAAAAGATCAGGATGTCAAATATGATTTTTGGGCATTTTATCCGATGGAAGAATCATTGGAGCGTCAATTTCGGCGATTGATAAAAGATTTTGAGCAGGCGGAACTTCGGGTATTCCGTGACGAAAGGATCAATTCATTGATAAGTATGGCGATTTCAGAAACAAATGAGCAGTCGCAATATTCCAAAGAAGTTTTGAGCGGAATATATTTGCAGGTAATGTATTACATACTTCGTTTTTTTGAAGGAATCCGCATACAGAATAAGGTTGGAGAAAAAACGGCGGAATCCTTATGCTATCGTGCAATGAGTTACGTAGACACGCATTTATATTCATTAAAAAGCTTAACGGAAGTGGCCGAGTCGCAAGGATATAATTACAGTTATTTTTCTCGTATGTTCCGGCGAATTACGGGAGTTACATTGTCTGATTATTATGGAATGCGCAGGCTAGATACGGCACGGGTTTTAATTGATGAAGGAAGAATGACTTTGACACAGATTGCAGAAAAGTTACAATATTCTTCTTTGTATGCGTTCAGTAAAGCTTTTAAAAATAAATTCGGGTATTCACCGCGTTATTATGCGGGGTTGGACAAAGGGAACGGAATAACAGAATAAAGAAGGCACAGCAAAACAGACGAAGATATCTTCGTCTGTTTTGCCGTGCTGAGTATAAATTGATGCGCAAATGCTTATACTGAGGTAAAAACGGGAGGGAAATAAAATGAGCAAGAAAAAGAACAAGGTACGTAAATTAACGGATGAGCAATATAATGAATATTTGATGGCTTTAAAGGATGAAAGGCCTACAATGTTGATAGATAAAGACGGGAAACGTGTGCCTCAGAAGTAAAAAGGAGTTAAAATGAAGGGGGAATTTACAAAAAAGGGATTGATGGCGGCAGAGGAGCTGCTGATGGCGGAATATATTGCGTGTCGTAAAGCGCAGACATATGCAAATACTTTAACGGATATAGAATTATCGGAGTTATTTTACTCGTTGGCGGAACGCCATAAGAAGCGTTTCAATGATTTATTGGATATACTGGCAAAGGAGTAAAGAAATAAGATGGCGGATTTAAGTAAAAAGTATACAACGTTATGTGAGCGTGATGTATTAGAAGACATGAAAATCATGGAGCGATATATATTGGATCGATATAAAATTTGTTTGGCGGAAGGCGGTTCGGCGCGTGTAAGAAATAATATGGCTGCCTATTTCAATCAGGTGTTGCGAGATTTGATGCAAGTAGAAGAAGAGGAAGAACGGCGGGAAAATTGTGTTGTTTTTGTGCGTGAGGAAGAGGAACAGAAGGTAGCCATGAAATATAAAAAATTAAAAAAAGACATAGAAGCCAGTGAAAAACCACAGTCATAAAAAAATCTAAAAACAGGCGTCCTTTCAGAGAGAAAGGCGCCTGTTTTTTTAGATAAGACTAAAAAATGAATTTACATTTTTACTGTACAAAATCGAAAAAAAATGTTATACTTTATTACAAATTGATCGTGATTGTTTTATGAAAATACAGCTAAGCAAGTGAAATAAATGAAGGGTGAAAAAAGCAATGAAAAAATTTTTACTGAAAAATTATGCGAAACTGATTGCACGGGTAGGGGGAAATATTCAAACAGGTCAAAGGGTTTTGATAAAAGCGCAACTGGATCAACCTGAGTTTGTGTGTATGTTGGTGGAAGAATGTTATCGGGCGGGAGCGTGTGAAGTTACGGTAGAATGGGCGGACCAGCGTTTGGATAAGCTGGCTTCAAGATATGAATCTGTCAAGGAATTGTCGGCGGTGACGGGCTGGGAAGAAGCGAAATTGGCATATCGTGAACAGATTTTGCCGGTGCTTATCAATTTGCGGTCTGCGGATCCGGACGGAATGAAGGGCGCAGATCGGGAGAAGATCACGCTTGCAGAGATGGCTCGATCTGCGATTACGAAACCGTATACGGACAGAATGGCGAATCGTTATCAGTGGTGCGTGGCGGCGGTACCGTCGGTAGGTTGGGCTAAAAAGATATTTCCGAAAGAGCGTGCGGGTACTGCTGTTGAAAAGTTATGGGAACTGATTTTGAAAGTATCGCGGGCAGACGGAAAGGATCCTCTCACGGATTGGATGTGGCACAATCGATTGTTACGGGAAAGATGTGAAAAAATCAATTCGCTCGGATTGGTTGCTCTTGAATATAAGAGTAAAAATGGGACAGATCTGCGTGTAGGTTTGATTGAAAAGGCGCGTTTTATAGCCGGTAAAAAAAATACGGTTGACGGAAAATATTTTAATCCGAATATCCCCACGGAAGAATGTTTTACGACGCCGAAAAGAGGGGATGCGGAGGGTATAGTATACGCAACGAAACCTCTTTCTTACGGCGGAGAGCTGATTGAAGATTTTTGGATAAGGTTTGTAAGCGGAAAAGCGGCGGAGTGCGGGGCAAAGAAAAACGAGGAATTGTTAAAACGGATTATCGGGATGGATGAGGGTGCATCATATCTTGGAGAATGTGCATTGGTACCGTACGATTCACCTATCAATCAAACGGGTATTTTGTTTTATAATACACTATTTGACGAGAATGCGTGTTGTCATCTTGCGTTGGGAAGGGGATACAGCAATACAATTGAAAATTTTGAAAAATTAACACGTTCGGATTTTTTGGAGCTGGGAGTCAATGATTCTTCGGTGCATGTGGATTTTATGATCGGGGCGGAAGATCTGGAAATAATAGGTGTTACAAGAGAAAGAGAGCGAGTTCGGGTTTTTGAAAACGGAACTTGGAGCAAAGCATTGCAGTAACAAACAGGCAGGAAAAAGAGGATGCAGAAAACGGTATTAAGAAATTATGCAAAACTTTTGGCGCGAGCCGGATTGAACGTGCAAAAGGGTCAGGAGGTAATAATTGTTGCTGAATTAGACCAGGCAGATTTTGTTGCAATGGTAGCGGAAGAATGTTATCGTGCCGGGGCGATAAAAGTTCGGGTAGAGTGGAGACATCAACCGCAGATGCGCCTGACGGCGGAGTATTGCACGGAAGAAGTGATGAGCGAGGTATTGCCTTGGCAGGAAGAGAAGTTGCGTTATGAAGTCAAAACGCTTCCTGCTCGGTTGTATCTTGAAAGCGAAGATCCGGATGGGATGAGCGGGATCGATTCGGAAAAATATTCTCGGGCGATGCAGGCGCGATCGAAGATTATTAAGCCATATCGCGATAAAATGGAGAATCGTTATCAATGGTGTATAGCGGCAGTTTCGGGTAAACGATGGGCAAAGAAAATATATTCAAAATCAACAAGCGCAGGGCAAGCGGAAGAAAAGCTATGGAAAGCGATCTTAACGGCATCCCGTTCCTATGAAGGGAATCCGCTGGCGAATTGGCAAATGCACAATGCGGAGCTTTCTTCGCGGTGTGCTTATCTGAATGCTCTCAACTTACAAGCGCTTGAATATAAAAGTTCGAACGGAACATCTCTGCGCGTAGGTCTGATGAAAGACGGAATTTTTATGGGCGGCGGAGAAACAACGCTTTCGGGGGTATATTTTAATCCGAACATTCCCTCAGAAGAGGTTTATACGACGCCTGCGAAGGGGGAGGCGGAAGGCATTGTCTACTCGACAAAGCCTTTATCGTTTGAAGGACAGTTGATCCGTAATTTTTCAATCCGTTTTGAAAACGGTCGTGCCGTAGAAGTGCATGCGGCGCAGGGAGAAGGGCTCTTGAAAAAAATGATCGCAATGGATGAGGGGGCTGCATACCTGGGCGAATGTGCATTGGTCCCGTACAATTCACCGATCAGTGAAAGCAAAATACTGTTTTACAATACGCTTTTTGATGAAAATGCTTCATGTCATCTTGCTTTAGGGAGAGGTTTTTCGAATTGTGTTCGAGGATATGAGGCTTATACGGAGGAAGAAATCAAAGCAAAAGGAGTCAATGATTCCATCATTCATGTCGACTTTATGATGGGTGATGATGATTTAGAGATTGACGGAATTACCGAGAATGGAAAGAGGGAAGCGATTTTTCGGTCGGGTAATTGGGCGTTTGAAGTAAATGTCAAGGATAAAATAGGATATTGAAAAAACAAAGAAAAAAAACCGCATCGAAAAGGGCGGTTTTTTTGTATATCAATGACAACCGGATTGATTTCTGATATAATAAAAGCAGGAATAAAAAAGAAGGAATATAAAAAAAGTGATTGAGCTGAAAAATGTGAACAAGATATACGGAAAGGGAGAAGGTTCTGTGCATGCGTTAAAAGACGTAAACATCACGATCGAAGACGGGAAGTTTACGGTGGTTTTGGGGAAAAGCGGAAGCGGGAAATCCACTTTGATGAATTTGATCGGTGCTTTGGATATGCCTACGACGGGAGAAATTTTTGCGGACGGAAGGAATTTAACGAAGCTTTCGGCGAAAGAGCTGGCAGAATATAGAAATCATACGACAGGATTTGTTTTCCAGTCTTTTTATCTGGAGCCGACATTTACGGTGTTGGACAATGTAGCAATGCCGTTGATCATAGCGGGGGAATCGAAAAAAAGCAGGGAAGAAAAGGCGGAGCGTATTCTTTGTCAGCTGGGATTGCAGGACAAAATCCATAAAAAGGCGAATGAACTTTCGGGCGGGCAGAAACAGCGTGTATCCATTGCACGGGCGTTGGTTCATGATCCGTCGATCGTGTTGGCGGACGAACCGACGGGGAATCTGGATTCTCAGAACGGTGCGGAAGTAATGTCGCTATTGCGAGAAATATGTAATGCGGGAAAAAGCGTTGTTCTTGTGACGCATAATAAAGAAGATGCAAAGAATGGCGACCGGATTATCTATATCAAAGACGGCGTCTGTGAAATGCGCGGAGGATTGGAATGAAATTATTGGATGTGATGCGGATCGCATTTCATAATCTTTGGAATAACAGGAGCCGAACGGTATTGACGGTTATAATCGTAATGATCGTTAGTACGTTGATTATGATTGTCTGTTCTTTCGGATTGACGCTTACGCGGAGTATAGAGCGTTTAAATAAAGCGTATTTTGAAAGATTGGGAACAGAATATCGGCTGACGGGTAAATATGAAGATACAAGATACCAAGACAAAAGGCCGATTACGTTGGAAGAGGCGGAGGCTTTTACGAAGATTGCCTATGATTTTGAAGAAGTGATAAATCAATTGGAATATGACTTAAAAGGAAATGGAAGCATTGAATATTTAACAAATGTTCCCGAAGATGTATTGCAATCGGATGAGACGGTTTTAAAATGGAGAGAAGGGGGTGCAGAATCGAATTATCTTTCGACACGGGATTTTATGTTTACCGATTTAAGGTTGTGTGAATTCGGGAGTAAATCTTTGATTCGTCAGGGTCGTGTATGGAACGAAAAAGATAATAATTCGAAGTCTGTATGGATCGGTAGCGAATATATGATGGAGCAGGCGAAGTACGGAAAGTTGCTTTCGGTTGGTGACTCTCTGACATTTTTGTGTCGTACGCAAGAAGAAAACGCTTCTTATCATATAGAAAATTATACGGTGGCAGGAATATATGATTCAGCGGCGGTAAAAGCGCAACAGGGATCGGAAGCGCCTGCGATGATCGTAGGGAACGGTTTTATTACGGATTTTGGAAGTTGTTTTTCGGTGGAGGAAATTATCCTTCGGTATCGGCCGCCGCAAACGAATTATAATTATCTTGCAATATTTGATCGGATGGAAAAATTTGTACAGAAGGTAAATTCCAAGATAGAGCCCAATGTTGCGGAGGGGGAACGGCAATGGCGGTTTACTTGTGATCTTGTAGACAGCATGAAGAACATAGAAATTGTGACATGGGTGATCATTGCGGTGATTGCGTCGGTTTCGCTGATGATTCTACTGTTGAGCATCGGAAGTATTGTAAATACGGTCATCATATCGGTAGATAAGAACCGAAGATTTTTGGGGCTGATGAAGGCGTTGGGCTTAAATGGCGGAGGTGTGCGAAAAATAGTGGTCAGTGAATTGCTCTTTATGGTGGTGGCGGGCATAATAGCGG
>CASEFE010000018.1 GCA_949287105.1 uncultured Bacillota bacterium | reverse complement strand
TTCCGAAAGGCTACCGCCCGCTCTTGCCTTTGCTTTTTCAGCAATGCGCCGAGAACGCGAAAATCAATCTTGTCTTTCATGGCTGAGAAAATACTCCTCGAAATCAAAATGCGGGTCCTGCTGCATTACTTCTCGCACATTGACCTCCAAAACCTGCCGGCCTTTCCGTATCAGCACCACGCGATCGCAGATCTTTGCGACCGTTGTAAGCGCATGCGACGAAAATAAAATACCGTTGCCCTTCCTCGCATATGCCAACATGTATTCCTGTACGGCACGCATCGTTCGCGGATCAAGCCCCGTCATCGGTTCGTCCAGTATCCACAACTTCGGAGAATGGATCAAAGATCCCATCATACAGATCTTTTGCCGCATTCCGTGCGAATACGACCCGATCACATTTTGAATACTATCGCCAAGACAAAAAACTTTTTCGAGTTCTTCCAATCTCTCTTTCCGCACTTTCGCCGATACTTTGTAGATATCGGCCATAAAATCAATGTACTGCAAGCCGGTCATCTTCACAAAAACAGCATGATCATCCGTTACAAATCCCATCATGGATTTGGCCGCAACCGGCTCCTTTACAATATCTTTACCACAGATGGATATGGATCCTTTGTCAAACGGCAACATACCTTCCAGACAGCGGAGCGTCGTAGATTTGCCCGCGCCGTTATGACCTAAAAGCCCTACTATTTCACCCTCGTTACAGGTAAAAGAAATATTCGAAATAGCGTAGTCGGCTTTTTTAGAATATTTTTTCGCCAAGCCTTCGACTTTTACGACTGCATTGGCCACACAAGAATTACCCATACATTCCTCATTGTATAAAATTTGAATTTATCAGGCGCTAACTGCCCAACCGCTATCACCGTAAATATAAGTATTGCCCGCCGCCATATCCTGCACTCCTTCATTGTGCAAAAGCTGCGCCATCACAGATGTTTGCAAAGTCGGCGTAAAACCAAAAGCTATATTAAAGCCATCTAAGCTCATTGAACCTGCGCCTTCCAAAATTTCTACACAGGAAACAAAATTTACCCCCGTTGACACGTTTGCACCCGCTTTACCAGTTATTACTCCGCCAAAAGTACCGTTTAAAACCATCTTTCCGTTTGAGCAAATTTCTATAACTGCATCACCAATACTTCCGTTATTCATATGTTCGGTTGTATACAATGAAATTTCTCCATCCAATGTCAATGTCGCATTATCGCCAACCGTAAGTTTACTTCCCGGCATAAACTTATAACTGTATCGGGAACTGTAAATTCCGTCTTTTAATGTAATATCTATTGTTTTATCGACAGGGAAAACAACATAACTTGAATTCATGACGAAAGTCTTTTTTAAAACCGCAAAAGATAATTTTGCAATTCCTCCGACAGCTCCACCGCTTACTTCAATATACGTTTTTCCCTCCCTGATAACTTTTGTCAAACAAGAAATTTCCGTACTTAACTGTATAAGCGCATTATCCCTTTCGTTCCGCCCGACAAAACAAAAATCCACATCATTGAAACGGGCATTAATTACAATAAAGGCTTTTTCTTGCTTATTTGTAAAAATCCTTACCATTCCGTTATATTTTGCGCCATAATAAACATTCAAACGAAGCTGTATTGCATTCAACCTATATTCATGAAACGGGAATATATTACCTTCACCCGGATCGAATTCTCCAGATCCTAAGAATGTAAACGCTGATTCCGATTTATTCCCCATAAAGCGTCCCGCCGACGCAGACGCGCCCTGCCAATCCGGTATTTCCATTCTTTCACGAATGACACTGCCATCGTAAGCATTCAACGTGCCAGCACCCTTTATGTTACCATAAGCTGAAATAGTACCACTTTTTACTTGCTCACTGCCGACATTTAAAATGCCGTCCAATATTATTTCTGAATAACTCAATGTAATATATCCGGAAGGCTGTGCACCGCCGGGAGTTTTTGAACCTGTATAAGCTCCCACAATGATCGTGCCAAAATTATAAACATTAATACCTTCTACAATACTCAAAGTAACATACGCAGTTTCGGAAACATTGATACCGCTTAAATCAATCGTTGTATTATCATTGTAAGAATTATTACCTGTCGTATCTTCCGAGCTGTACGGCAACAACAAAGTTACGCTGCTCTTTACTTCATAATACGCATCTCCGACATATAAACCTTCCGCAGAAAATGTATTTTTTACTTCGGGCGCAGCAAATGATGTATCATGTTTTACCGTGATCATGCCTTGTGATGCCGTCATTAACGCATCCTCGATCGTATAAAGCGTTCCGCCGACATCTACGGATTTTAACTTAAACCACACATCTCTCTTTTCGGAATCAAATTGCGCAACGTAATAGTCGTTCTCCTTCCCGTCATATGTAACTATATAAGTTCCGCCGACTAAAAAGTTCACGCCTTCCGTTTCTGCAAAAATAAACAATTCGATATCTTCTTTGGGAATGGGCTTTCCGTCCTCCGCAACAAATTCCAAACCGGAATAAAAATCAAACGATTGAATTCCGAAATCCGCATCCAAATTGTTGACGGTAACCGTAACTTTCTGCTTTATAGGCTCTACCTTAATCGTTAAAGGATACGCATTATAGTTTGTTTTGTCAAGAAGGTATTTTGCGTCAAATTCACCGCCGGTACCCAGCAAAGGATCCCCTTCTTCTGCCCAATCAAAGCCTTCTTTCAATGCCACTTCCGAAAGTTTCTTGCCGTTCCTTCGATAAATTACGGAATCGGCAAGCTTTTCTTCCGGTATCTGCTCCACAGTATAGTTTGCCTTATTTACGGTAACCGTCACTGAATATTCCGCATAAGCATAATTCGATGTTTCTTCTACGCACACGACAAACGTAAGCGAAAGATCCTTCGGTACATCGGTAAACTTGTTGGAATACCCTTCCTTTACGACGATTTCACCAAAATCCGCCTTTAATTGCTCCGAAAACTCTACTGTCTGCTCAGTGCCGTTATATTGATACGTTTCAAAATCCTGGATCTTTTGAATTTTATTCTCTGCCTGCGTGATCTTTGCAACATACGATCCCTCATATGTGTTCAGGCCCGGCGCGCTGACACGGAAATACACCGTATAATCGTTCGCATCGACTCCGGTCAAAGGTTCTTTACTGTAAATTTTTCCGTCTGCCGAATATTCGATCGTAGTACCCGCGACCTCGTTTTCCACCGTTACCTCACCCAATCCGATCGGCTTACCCGTGTAAGGCTGTTGCACTTCCGGAATCGTCACACTAAAATCGCTGTATTGGAAGGCAAGCGTAACGTCGTATTGTAAAAGGAAATTGTCTTTGAGGTTTTCTTCGCTTCCCGCAGCTGTTACGGTCAAATCTTCCAATGTAAACGCATCCGGATTTTTTGTCCATGTATACGTGCCCGCTTCCGCAACAAAAAATCTCACGTTTCCGCCGACACTGTAATCTTTCGGCAGGTCTTTAATCGTAAACGCTGAAACCGGAATACTCCATTCAAACGTACTAGAAGGTATGTACCAGCTGTTTCCGATCGTCAGGTTCGTGTTTTCATATGTAAAGACGATCGTCCTCGGCAAAACGTCAAACTCGGTTTCCTGTCCGTCCGAAACAATGTTATAATTCTCTGCGTTCATCTCGTTTGCCGAAACTTCCGCCGTATAATGCCCGACAGATAGAACACCTTCGGCCGTTTCGCCTTGCGCATCATGATAGATCACTGTGCCGTTTCCGGTTACAGACGTTTCGGCAGTGTCTTCATAAACAAATCCTGTCAAATCAAATTCCGGATTCGGCATATCCGGATAGGTGTATTCGGTTGACGCAAATCTTGCCGATAAAACAAGTTCTGCTTTTTCTACTTTAAATGCACCTTCTACAAACGAAATTTCGTAGTTTACTGAAGAGTATCCGTCTACAACCGCCGTATAATCGCCGACCGTCAAGACTTCGTTATACTCCACCCCGCCTTTTTTATAGATAAAATGTACGTTGTCACTGACAAGATCTTCCTGATTTTCTCCGTCAATAAAGCCGTTGAACAAAATATCGGACAGCGACAATGTATTCCCATAAATGATTTTTGTATTCTCTTTAATGCCTATTTGCAAAGGCTTTTGTGTGACGGTTACATTTCCCGCTTGCAATGCAACATTGTAATCGGATAACAACGCTTCCGGATATTTCGCCGCAACGCTGTATGTTCCAACAGCAAGCCTGCCTTCAAAAGGATCTTCGCCCTGCATGAATACCGGCAAAACACTGTCCGTATATTTGCCTTCATCCTGTCCGACAAATCCGACAAATCCAAAGCTTACATTCGGATCCGTTCCGTAAACAACTGTTTCCGACTGTAAATTCGCCGTTACGGTAAGATCCGCTTTCTGCACATTCACTTCCTTCTGTAATTCACAGGTACCCTCTACGGCACCGCCATCATAGCTGTATTTTGCAAAAACCGTTACCGTGACCGTCTGATTTCCGGCATGCGGGAAACTATAAATTTCTGCCTTGGAACCGTCCTGCCAGCTGTAACTGTATTCTATTCCCGCATAATCGGGTACTTTTACCGATACCGAACTTCCATAAACGCATATTTCCGGCAATGTAAGCTGTATGCCGCTCACATCCACCGCAAATTTTGCGTATGCAGTCACAGCCGCATCCGGCATTCCGTCCGGATACTTCTCACTCAGCAAAGTTTCGTAGCTTTCGTCTGCATACCAGCCCTCAAATATAAGGCCCTGAGGGACCGTAGGTTCCGGTAAATCAGAAAGATCGGCTCCGTGTTCATACGTCGCTACTTCCTCTTCTCCCAACCAAACAAACGTAAGCGTATTTTTATTTTTTGTGTAAACAGCCGTTATCTCCGTTGAACGGGAGATATTTGTATAATCTCCCTTCCATTCCTTGAAAGTATACCCAGCATTTACCGGCGGCTCCGGCAAGCGAGCATCTTCCCCGGCAAGCACCCGCTGCTCATCAAACACTTCGTTCGTAACACCGTTTATAAAATAAACGTCGTAATAAACTTTCTTTTCATGCTTTTCATAGATAGCATAATAAGTAAGATCTTTTGTGACCTTCGTTTCCAAAGCTTCAACGACTTCACCGTTTTCCTGCAAACTCCAACCCTTGAATGTGTAGGTATAATTCTCGTCTTCCGCTTTCGTGGGATTTTCACTCGGCCCTGTTACAGATTCGTTTTCTTTGACTGTTTCCCAAAAGTATCTCTCTTCACCATTCATGAAAACGACCTGGTAGTCCAGATCAACGCTGCATCCGATACTCAAAAACATCAAACAGCATAAAATCAGACTTGCAAACAATATCTTCTTTTTCATCGCAAACCTCCCGAAAATGAGTGATTGAAGCATTCCAATCATAGTACGCTTTCAATCAGCAATTTGTTCCCATTTGCTTTTTTTTGATAACAATTTTTTATCTTCATTTGTCGCATAGAATTCTACCAATGCCTTTCAAGTATACCCTCAAAGCTCCAAAAAATCAACATATTTCCACAAAGAAATCAATATTTCCATTTTTTTCATCTTTTTACCTTAAGTTTCGACAAAGTTGTCACCTGCATTTTTTCACATCCCTCACAAATGTACTTTTAACGGAATTTAAAAATGAAACGCCGCTTCAAAATCAAAGCGGCGTTTCCACTATTAAGAGGAGTGTAAGATATTATTCTGTTGTTGCGCTGTACGTCACCGTTACTGTAGCTTTCTGTAAAAATTCATTGCTTCCGAATACCGGTGCCGAACGGGCAAGGGAAAGCGTTACCGAATCGGTGATCGTTGCAAGATACGCGGGAAGCAGTACGATCGAACCATCGCTTTCCAGACGATAATCCGTACCTTCCGTAAGTTTTACATCGCCCGCATACAACCCTTCAAACGTCATTGCTTCGGGAACATTGATATTCTTGACAATCATAAATTCCGCATCGGCAGAATTAAATGTTACCGTTCCCGTATCCGTCCAACCGTCCGTCACATTGAGGTATCTGTACGGCACATAGGTGTCATACGACCAAATTTCCTTAAAATTGTCCAGCCGAACTACTTCAAGGCTGTCGACATAAAGTCCCTGCGGCACAGCCGACCACAAAATCAGTTCATCATTCCTATCGGACGGGCGAATGTACGAAATCCATGTATATACGCCTTTCTCATTCTGTGTAAGGCTGTTGCGGACATCCGCACAAGTTCCCTTAATTGCACCGTTCTCTATCCAGCTTGAATCCAAGCCGGCTCCATCTCCGTTCGCATAAAGCCACTTCCACAATAAACTCTTGACGGGAGTCTCGTCTTCTGTGCGGAATACCATCTTGATATAGTACATTGTATTCGCTTCCATTCCCTTAAACTGAATACATCCGGCTCCCGACGAACCTTCCGGAATGTAAAGCGCGTTGCCCATAATTCCGTCACTGACAACCTGTATTGCAGTCGTGCTTGTCATGCTGGTCACTTTGCTGCTGTCCCAGATATCCGGCAATTTGGAGCCGACGGCAATATCATCAAAATTCTCTGCTCCTATTCCGTCCGCAAGATGATTTCCGTCCGGATCGCCATATACACCGACCGTGAACGCAAGCGAAGCGACCGTATCATCATCTGCTTTGAGTTGAATTTCACCCGTATGAATGCCCGCATAGAAAGCGTTGAGCATATCGGCTTTGAGCGTGAGAATACCCGCTTCAAAAGTATACTCTTCCGGATCCAACGTCTGCCCGTCTATGCTGACTCCCGTAATCGTATAATCGCCGAGCACTATTTCAAAGCTTAAAGCTTCTCGTTCAGATGTCTGAGCTTTATATGTTTCATCCGAAATACCTGCGGGGTTCTTGTCAAATACAGCTACATTTACGGATGCCTGCTGCGTTTCCCTTGTCCCCACTTCATCGACAACATACGAACGCGTGAGCGTAAGGACAAAATGGTCCGTCTTCGTTGCTAACCAAGCGGCTTTAAGCACTGCCATACCGCCGGAGGACATCGTATAATCCGTACCTGCTTTCAAAACCTCATCGCCACAGGCAATCGATACAAGCTGATATGAGCCCGTGCAAAGAGTATCAATGGACAAATCACTCCCCGATAATGCATTATAGTCATAGTCTGCTACGGGAGAATACGTAGTGTCAGTTGGAATCGATGTACTTAAAATACGAATGTTATCAAGGACAAGCGTAAATGCATTTCCCTTTCCGATCGTAAGAATCTCAAACTTATTGTCTGCCGCACCCGGCGTACCATAGACACGGATCGTTGCAATTCCCGTTTCCGCATCATATACGATGGTGTTTCCTTCATCCGTGTTCCCCGTGTTTACTTGATTGTCCGAAAGAACCCACAGGAAATTATGTTCGCTTGTTCCCGACCATTTGAATACGACTTCCGGCCTTGTGCCTTCCGTAACAATCTTATATTGCAATTCGATATAATACACAGTTTTTGTATCAAAACCGATGTTTACGCCAAACAATGTATCCACACCTGTTCCGTTAGACTCGATCGCGACCGATTTTCCCGAAACCGCGTCAGCACCTTCGATGATCGTATTCGTGCCCATGGAATATACTTCGTTCTCGGAAACAGGTTCGCAATATTTACTGCCAACCGCAAGCGATTCGAAATTCTGCACAGCGCTGCCACTGCATTTCGCTGCATGCGCTGAATCCGCTTTACCATAAGGTACAATTGTAAAATCAAATACACTTGATGCGCTGCCATTTACCTCAACGCGCATCTGTAAAAAGTCACAAAGCTGCTCGTCAAGATAATCCGCTTCAATGACAAGATAATTGCCGAGTACGGAATAGTCGCCTTCTTCAAGTTCGGTGTATTCTCCACCAATACCCAGTGCAGATACGGTAAATGCCTGTCCGTACGGAACAAAGCGAAACCGAACGTCACTTCCCAAAGATTCTTGGAATTTATAAACTGCCGTATCAAATTCGGGTGTCGCATCTGCATATGAACAGTTTACAAAAAATTCCGCAGAGGTCACCGTCGTATTCAGTTCAAATTTATTTTCACCGTCTGAACAGCGCATTTCGATTGTTTCGTGCGGCAATGTCAGCGTTTCGCCGGAAAATGTAAATTCGCTCGCCGCAAGCGTTTCATCGCCCAAATCAACGGAAACAAACTTGGCTCCGCCCAAATCGACAGTAAACGTGAGGTCTGACGGTTCATCCCACTTGAATTCACCCGTCTGCGGCGATACCGTTGCAACAGCATAACAAGTTACGGTAAATTGTTTTTCTTCCTCACCGTTGTTTGCTTTGAACGTATGCATTCCGCGCGAAAGGCCGGAAAGATACTCTTCGGAAATGCAAAGCGTATCCCCTTTTACAGTATAATTCTCCGCAGCGACGGTTTCCCCGTCCATTGTGAGCGTAAGAGATTGTGTTTCCTCGCCTAAAAGCAAGATCAGATCGCCCGACTGACCGGATATGAAATTGGTAGACGTAGGCGAAATTCCGAACCCACCGTCATCAGACCCTGTCGTTTTCGATCCGTCTGAGCACGCAACGATTGCGCCACAGCAGATACACAGCACAAGCAACAGTGCTATGCCTGCCCAAATTCTGAATTTATTCCTTATCATAGTTATTTCTCCTTTTCTGATTGAACTAAAAGCAAAACATTCGGTTGAATCTGTATCTGTCTGTCTTCTATAACTAACGTTCCCGGCACATCTGCCAGAACGGAAATTTTACCCTCCGAACATTCGATGCGCAATTTGCCTTGCGGCAACGGCAACTCCGCCTTATAATCCGGCATCAGGTTCGTTTCCGGCTGAATTATAAATCCGCTTCCTTCTTTTCCAGGGCGAATTCCGATAAAATATTTTGCCAACAAATAAACCGGCGCTCCGCCCCAGGCATGACACATGCTTTTTCCGTACTTTCTGCCGTACATCGAAAGATGTTCATCGCCTTTCTCCGTCGGATCATAATATTCCCAGAATGTCTGAGCGCCCAGATCCAGCATTCCGCCGAAGTATTCGCGAATGCGGCAAAGAACCTCTTTTTTTCTGCCCATTTCACACAGCGCGGAAAGCTCATAAAACTGCATGTACGGAGTTTTGATGCTCGGCGAATTTTTCCACAAATACTGGTTTTCGGCAATTTCTGCCATCTGTTTTTCATCCGCCGCACCGCAAAGCACCGCCATAATATTCGGCTGTCTGCAAACGGGGCCGTAAAAAGCTCCATCCTTTCGGGCATAAGCAAAACATTTTTTGTCCTGCATCCAATAATCCCGCCGAAGCGCCTTCAAAACCTTAGAAGCTTCCGCCTCCCATGCGGCCGCGCTTTCCGTATCTTCTGCCATTTTTGCACACAACGCGGCGCACGATAAAGCCTTGAAAAGCAATATCTGCAAATAACTGTATCCGTCGGCATCTTTCGGCAAACCGTCCGCCCAGTCGATAAAGATCCAGTCATCCGGCTTAAATTGCATATTTCCGTCCGTATCCGTCCGAGAAAGCACAAATTGAACAATTTCACGCATTTGCGGAAAAATCTGACGCACATACGCCGTATCCTGGCTATGATCATAATAAAGTTTTACCCCGATCAGCCAAAACAGCGTATAATCAACGATCGTATTGATATGCCGACGCACCGGCGGTTTTCCGGCAAGTCCGGTAAGCGTTCTCCGTGCCGCCGCCCTGTCATCGAACGAATACGCATTCAGAAGGACACTCTGCACCGAATCACCTGCCCAGACCCAACGGTCGCGTTTGATCCCATCCATGAAAAACTCTCGCGTTGTCAGATCGATCGTATGCAATGCTACATCCCAAATGTTTTTAAGCTGAGAATCTTTCGAATCAAACTTAGGCTCGAACAAACGGGGACTGTATTCGACCAAAGCACGGATACTTTCGTATGTTGCGCCGTCTTCCGCTTTGACACTGAGCCAACGCATCGCTTTGGGAATCGCCGTACAGATAGTTCCGCCTTTGCATTCCAACGTATCCGTCAATTCGCAATGTTGAAAATCAAGGGCTTCCCGTTCAGATTCACCGTAATACAGATGAAGTCTGCCTCCGTTGCTACAACCGCAAAATTCAACATAAGCAAGCATTTCATCCCCAAAATCGTACAGGGACGCATTTTTAACGCTCCTGACCGATACCGGCAAAACACTGCGAACCGGTAAACGATAATCGTTGGGCGAAATTTCGGGATCGGAAAAACCGTCCGCTTCGGCAAGAATAAATGTTCCGTCCTGACAAGAACAATACCAGGTTCCGTCCGAGCATATTTCTTTACCGCGGACAAATATACACGGTACCCTGCCGTTTTCGCCCTGCACCAGTACCGACAGGGTGTGTTCCCCTGCCGTCAGGTGCAGTGTGCCGTTAAAACCATACACGTATTTACCCGCTCCGTCCAATTCGACGTTGCACTTTCCGTCACTCAATATCGTAAGATCATCATCCTCGCAAAGTACAAATTTCTTTGCAAATTTAATGACCGGAAAAATCCCATACGCTTGCCAGAGAGGAGGAATAAATACATCGCGCTCATATCGGCGTGCATTGAAATTGTTGATCCAGCGCGTTTCCATATCGCCCGGATACCAGATCCATTCTGCTTTCATATCTTTACTGAATAATTACATAAGCTTCCGTATCTGAAACACCATTCAAATCAATGGTGTACAAACCGTCTTTGGCGGTTGCACGCTCAATTTTGATAATATTGTCATTTTTATCGTACAACGTTACCGTTACATTGCCCTTTTCCGCATAATCGTACAGCGTTAAGGTAAGATCAAGAGCCGATACCCCTTCAAGTTTGACTTTGCCATTGCGGTAAACCGTTAAATTATAGTTATTTCCGCCAAATACAAGGTCTTTTACGCCCATGTAATTATAAGGTTCGGGAATGTCGGGAGATACGACCAGACCGCCCGACCCGACAGATACGCCGAGGAATCCATACAGATAAACAGTAGGAACAAGACCGGACTCGGGGAATTCACCGATTATGCCGAGCACATCCTGGCCGCCCGAAACAGGGTTCATCGGATCGCGGGCAATTTCATCTTTTGCATATTCGTTTGCCAACAGAACCAGTCTTTCCAATGCGCTTTCACTTCCGAAAGACTGGATCCGACCCATCAGGTCATAGTACTCCGTATACATGATCGCACCGCCGTTTTCAACATGATAGCCATACGATCCGTTACCCGAAAGCGCCTGGCCTCCGTTATTGTCGTGCCACCAATATTTGTTTTCGCTGCTCGAATCACTGATCGCAGCAAAGTCAACGGTGTTCGAACGCGGCGCAACTACATATTTATAAATGTCTTCTCCGGTGGATGTATCACCTGCAACGATTCGGTTGCCGTCCAGCCAATCGTAGATCTTTTTTGCCTGCTCTTCGCTGGCAAGACCTGCTGTAACCGCTTCCGTATTTACAAACGTAAGGCCGTAATCGCGGACAACCCCGTTCACATCGACTGTACCCGCATAACGCCCGGTAGATTCTACCCAGAAGGTATCGTTGTAATTTTTCTTGACCTTTTCCGCAAGCGTAAGATAATAAGAAGACTGCGCTTCATCTTCACGCATGATCTCAAAATCACTTAAATGATTGAGCATATTGTAGAAAAGAATATTTTCATACGCATCCTTATAGCCAAACGGAATATTGTCCCAGTAATTGGAACTATAACTCTCATTCGTTCCGAGATTCAGACCGTCGTTCGCATTTTCATCGATGATGATCAAACCGTCTTTGCCGTGCAAATCTTCCATGATGTATCCAAGCGCCGCTTCAAATTTTTCAAGCACTGTCATGCCTTCGGAAACATCTTCGGCCTGGTGATACGTTCCCTCATTTGCTTCCGTTTCAGAAGCTACGGTATCCTTATCGACCTCTTCGAGAAGTGCAAGCGAATTTTCCCAGGAACAGAAATTGATCACCGTGATCACAAAACGGAAATTGCTGTCGTAATGGTAATTGTGGTGCGAATCCGTATAGCCGAGGTCAGGCCAATGCGGCGTATCATAAGACCAAACATATCCGTCTTCGCTGACCGGACAGTTGATAAGATAGTTACGCCATGTATTTTTTGCCCAATCGTTATCCGACCAGTTACGCGTAAGAGCCATCCATTCATACCATGCGGGACACCAGCCTACCCCGATCCCGACAAACGGCTGATTGCTCGGCGTTAAATACCCGTAGGATTTGTACATCGCGTTGCAAAAATAAGTAATGGAATCGTTCTTGTCCGAAAAGAAAGGATAGGCAAGATTTTCTTCCGTATATACATCCGAACCGTCAGCGCTGCGCCACGACATTTCCGTTGCATCCGGAATCTGATCAACGGTGTTTCCTCCGCCGCCTGTCTGATTTTCGTTACCCGTTTTGCACGCTACAAAAGATATTGCCATGGTTATACAACACAGCCAGACAATCATCTTTTTGAATGCTTTACTTATTTTCATCCGTTTTTTCCTCCTTTTTGACATGTCTTCTCACGATCGCAACAACAAAAACTGCTGCCGCTAACACAGGCAATGCCAGCCACAACGCATGAAACGAAGCCGTTCCGTTACACCCGGAAGCATTTTGGCCTGCCGAGCCGCTTCCCGCTTCCGACGTAAAGTTCAATGTGATACGCGCACTTACGCTGCCTGCTGAACCGCTCGCCTGGAATGTAACCATCAGCGTTTCCGCAATGTCATTGGTGTATGTCCATACTCCGTTCTGAATGCTGCCCTTTGTAGCATAATACGTAAGTGTATCCCCTTCCGAATCGGTGAACAAAGTTTTAAGATCGATTTCTACCTTCGAACCGACAGCATATGTCTTCTCATCGTATTTGCGAAGCTCAATCGTGTTGACAACAGGCAGACTGTTCGAAGTAACAAGAGGCATCTCTTCTATGATACATGTTTCGCCGCCTGCCACTTGTCCCCAAGCTTCCAGATATCCGCCGCCGCTCGAGAAATACGAATAGATCTCTTCAATATAATCGTTTACCGTTTTTCCTTCTTCGCTGACCGTTTCTGCAAACACCGTTTCGCCGTTTACGGAAATCGTCCAGATTCCATGGCTCTTATAGATACGGAAATTATTGCTGCCAAACCAATTAAAATTATTGATGGTCTCCGACATGCGGATCGGTTCTTCGTGACTGGACTCCGTCTGATTTGTATACACCATCAGAGATATTTTTAATTGATTGTCATTCATCGCTGAGGACCAGTTCAACACAAAACCAACCGAATAAGTACCGGCATACCAGTCATGATCATAATCGGAGCACAGCATAAGCATCATAGTCGTCGCAGAATTGCCATGTGCCATGCGCATCGTAAGATCAAAGCCGTTGAGAGGAACAAGGTAATCATCCCCTTTCAGCGTATAACTTACCCCCTCGTCACAAGTCCAGCCGACCACTTCATTACCGGAAGGAACAAGCCAATCGGGAGCATCGAGAACGCCTCCGTTCGTCCATCCCGCGGGATTATCCGTTGCCGCAGCAGGAATACCATAGCGCGCTGCCACAAAGGTAAGTTTTGCCTGGCCGCTGCTTTCAAATTGCAGATAACCGACCGAATTATCAAAGCCTTCCAACTCACTGTTGCATGCAGCCACAGCTGCCTCATCCGTAATTAAATGCTGCTCGTCGTTAAGATTGATCACCCAGCCATCCCCTGACTTACCGAAATATACATCGTTGGTAGAATAGCTGTGTCCGTCCTCCCAGTTGATCAGCATGGTCGAATATTGCGCCGCAAGCGTTTCACCCGCATAGAATGCTATGTCCGTTGCGCCTGTTTCGGCAAACGTTTCTCCATACGTGAGTGTAAGACGGAAATACGACATTTCCTCATCTTCATACCACACGTCCGCTTTTGCGGCCATGATGATATCCAAAGTACCGGCCGTGTTCCGATTGATCCGATAACTTACACCGAATTTGTCCGGCCATAACTTTGCCTGCGAATTATAGATAGAAAAATCCGCCCCTTCAAATACGGTGCCGTAATCGTCTGTAGACTGCGTAGGCGAACCGCTCTTGATATTCCAATCCTCTTCATCCGCAGCAAAAACCAGTGTACTACCGAATGCTATCATCGCCGCACAGACCAATGTGAGCAAAACGATCATAAGTTTTCTTTGCTTCATAACTTCCTCCTTTCTATTTCGATAACCCGCGCCTTTCAGTTATATATGCGCGAAAATTTACCCTTTGATTCCGGTAAGAACCACGCCTTCTATTAACTGCCTTTGGAAAATAAGGAACAGCACTGCAACGGGTATGACCATGATTACCCCTGTCGCCATCTGCAAATTCGGATATACATCCGATGTTCCGCGAATCAAAAACTTATAGTAGATTCCAAGTGCAAGCGTCTGCCACTCCCGCGAACTCGCCGTGTTGCCGATGTAAACAAGCGCAGAATCAAAATCACGCCAGCAACTCATAAAAGTATTGACGATTATATAGATGATGATGGGCTTGACCAACGGGAGAATGACCGAGAAAAATATTTTTAGTCTTCCTGCCCCGTCTATCACAGCCGCTTCGTCAAGTTCTTTGGGAAGTGATCGGATAAACTGCCGAGCCAAAAAGATATTCAATGCCCCGCCGCCAAACAGATTGGGGATGATCAACGGAAGCAATGTTCCCGTCATATTGAACATCTTGAATAAAATATACACAGGAACTTGCGTGACCGCCGCCGGAAGCATGATCGTGGACAATACAAACATGAAACACACGTTCTTCCCGCGGAAATGTCCCCGCGCAAATCCATAGGCGCATAAACAGGAAGCCAACGGCACGCCGATCATATTGCATACGACGACAATCAACGTATTCCGAAAATACCGTATGAAATCAACGTCGAACACTTTTGCGTAATTTTCAAAATGCCACTCTGTCGGGAAAAAACGCACGTACGGCATTCCGACCGATTCCAGATCCCCCATCACACTCTTAAAAAACATAAATACAAAAGGGAACAGAAAAAACAGTCCAAAAATGACCAGTACAAGATATATCACGGATTGTTTCAAAATAAAAACGGCCTTTGCGTGTTTTGTCATGACTCGCCTCCATCTCCGTAATACACCCACTTGCTCGTTCTGAATGCAATCAGCGTCAATGCACCGATGATCACAAACAAAAACCATGCAAGCGCACAGGCATATCCCATATTGTAAGACATGAACGCCGTACCGTAAATTTTATACGCAAAAAAGAGCAACGAATTGTCAGGACCGGCACCGCTGTCGCCCATCAGCGTCATTACAGAACCGAGTGTCTGCAACGCCCCTATGATTCCTGTGATGAGATTATAAAACAAAACAGGCGTACACATAGGGATCGTGATGCGGAACATCCTCGTAAAAGCTCCGGCGCCATCCAGTTTTGCCGCTTCGATCAGCTCATCCGGCACATTTTTCAGAGCCGAAAGCCACAAAATCATCGATGCCCCTAATGTCCATAAATTGATCGACATAAATGTGACAAGCGCCGTATCCGCCGATTCAAGAAACTGACTCTCCGGCAAACCCAATGCACTCAAAATCTGATTCGCAAGCCCGAAACGCACATTGAAAAAATCTGCCCATAGCAAGCCCCAAATAGTTGTGGGGATAATGACAGGTAAATAATAGATGACACGGAAAATCCCGATGCCCTTTACCTTACTGTTCATAAGCAACGCCACGAGAAACGAAAGGATAAGGCTCGCCGGAACCACGATCACCGAATATAGGGCTGTGATTCCCAGCGACTGCCATACCTCCGGATCCAGCGTAAACATCTTTTTATAATTGAAAATGCCAAAATTCAGAAAACCGTTTATATAAAAATCGGGCAAATTCGTCGTACCGGTGTACGTTTTGAAAAAGCTGTAATACAACGATATTACCATCGGATACAGCGAAAAAATAAGTACGCCCAAAAGAACGGGCAACGTAAACGCTGCCCATCCCAGTTGCGAACGAACCGAACGCCCTAATACGGTTTTACCACGTTTATTCGCCAATGCTTTTGCCTTCATGCTTTCTCCTTATACAAAATATTCAGGATAATCGCGCCGGATCGTGTTAATATTCGTTTGCAAAGTAGAATAAGCCTGTAAGAAACTCCGCGTTCCGTTGCATACATCTTTCAGAAAAGTATTGTAAAATCCTTTGTATGCGTTCTGCGCAAGCGCAGGAAGTCCCTGGAACCAGGTTGCCACAACGTCACGCTCCGAATATGAAATCAACGCATCCGTATTGATCTGTTCACCTACACCGTTTTTCATCGAACGCCACTGCGCCGTTTCCGATTCGGCAAGCGTTCTGAGCGCGGGAACCATGCCGCCTTCCACAGAAATCACTTCCTGCCCTTTTTCACTCATTATGAAATTCAAAAATGCCCAAGCTGCATTTTTATTTTTGGAAACCTGCGCAATCGAATAACCGCTCGTTCCCGCCGGCGCCTTCGGAGTTTGTCCGATTGCCGGGAAAGAAACAACGTCAAAGTTAATCTGATTCTGTACAAATGTTTTCATGCTCGGCGCTGCTACCAATGCCATGGCTGCCGCTCCTTTCTGGAAATCATCCGCTGCATAACTGTTGCTGTTCAACGAATAACCTTTTTCAATCATTTCCGCCGCAGCCAGCATCCCCTTTTGCCAATTCGCCTTCACCGTTTCATCTGTCGTGAGTGAATAATCTTCATTCAACAAGCTTGTTACCCCATAAGAGCTTACAATGCCCCAGTTGAGTATATCGTAAGACATGCTCGCCTGCACCGCAGTATAATCGGAATTGAACTTAGGACTCTTTTTGATCGCGTCGCATGTCTGTAAAAACTTTTCCCATGTCCATCCATCCGTAGGATAAGCAACTTCGCAGGCATCAAAGATATCCTTATTATAGAAACATACAATACGGCTGTAATCGCGCGCCAGCATATAAATACTTTCTGAATCGTCAACGCGTCCCAATTGAAGCATGGAGCTGTAATAAAGCGATTCGTCAAAATTTGCCGCTTCCATATACGGATGCAGATCCGTAATCACTTTTTCGCCCGCGTAATATTTGACATTTTCTCCGATCACCTGGATAATGTCTACCTGATCTCCCGAACGAATATAACTGACCACGTCTGAGGTCTGAATGACCTGTACCTTGATATTCGGGTAAGTCTCATTAAATTTAGAAGCCAGCGTTTCAAGCAACGCCTTTTCCGATGCATCATTGTCAACCAACGCAACCAGGTTTGCCTGCGTATCCGTAGGAAGGTTGACGTCAATCTGTTCCTGTCCGCCCGATTGGGAGGTCGTGCCGGTACAAGCTACCGCAACAGAAACCATCAAAGCCACAGAAATAACAACACAAATCCACTTCAAAATCCTTCGCATAAAAATTCCTCCTAATAGTTTAACAGATCGGAAAAATGCAGGTATACTCCAGCCGTCCAGCCCATCATCGGAGGCGTCAAATATTCAACACCGTTTCCTACTCGGCACTGAACAACATCATACTTTTCCCACAGTTTTCCTGTCTCTTCAAAAACTTTTTCTACAACAGAACAATATTTATTCATTAGCTCCCGGGCAACTTTGTATTGACCGGCATTGATCGCGGCATATGCACCAAAATACGCAAGAGGCGGCCACATCATCGGATAATCCCATTGAAAATACCGCTCGTTTTCACAATATTCCGTCGTGAGTAAACCGTAAGGGGTTTCCAGTTCCCGCAAAATCTTTAATACTTCCTCTGCGTTACATTCTATCCCCATCGCCCAAGGCACCAAAGATGCTGCCGTTATCTGCTTTCGGGCTTTTTGCTTGACAAAATTATAATCGACATACGCTCCGATTTCAGTATCATACATCAAACGACGCATTCGCTCGGCCCGCAATAAAGCCGCCGAACGCATCTGCTCTGCTTCCTCTTCTCGCTTGCACATATGCAGAAATAAAGCAAGCTTTTGCTCAACATCATATAAAATCCCGTTCAGATCAACTTCGCACAATTCTTCCGCTATGCAATTTCCGTTTTCAAAAAAACGAGAAGAGAAATCCCAACCGCTTTCGGCTACTGCCAGATAGTTGTAACCTGCTTTCGCCTGCTTACCGTCCTCCATTCTCAGCCTTCTTAGTATTTCCTGATTAAATGCTTCAAGATATGGCGTCTCTTGCCCATAATAGCGGTTCAAGCCACAAGGCGTTACTCGTTCATGCATCCAAAATGAATATTCCCGTAACATCGCGGGCAACATTTCCTTTATAATTGCATCCTCGCCAGACTCTCTCCAATAATCATATACTGCCCGCACAAAAAGCGGAGGCTGGCTTCGATCTGTCAATGACGTAGCGTTCGGCATAAATCCGTACTTCTCAATGAGAAATGCAATATTGACAAGATTGTTGCGTACCTGTTCCAATTTGCCTGTCCGAAAAAATCCAAGATTCGTAAAATAAGTGTCCCAATAAAAGAAAAACATAAAATCTTCTTTTACGCATGGCGTCGTATAAGGTTTCGGCAAATTGTTTTCTTTATTGGGTTTATGTATAGTCTTCGGCAACTGCTCGCGTATATATTCATGGATCCTCATCTGTAATGCAGTCATACAATAAAACTTCCGTTCCTGTTTCTCTTTTTCATCTTAGGAAAATCACCGAACCACCCCACAAAAATTTTTCTGATCCTTAGCAGGCATTCGGTTAAGTATTCCCCTTCCTCCTTATTTACAATATAAGTTTACCACCGAAATAAGGTAATTTCCTCCCACAAAAAAACGTAAATGTTTCAAAAATTAAAAAAACAAGGCTTAATGCCGTTCAAAAAACGGATTAAGCCTTGTTTTTTTCATAAATTTGGTATCTTTCGTCAAATTGATTCTGAAACAAAAATCTTAATTTTTACTTTTTAACGCAGACGGCGTCGACCCGCATACTTCACGGTATGCCCGATAAAACGTAGATTGGCTTTCAAAGCCGCAATCATACGCAATCTGTAAAATAATCCTGCCTTGCCGTAACTGCGGTGAGTTCCAGATCTGATTGAATTTTGAAATACGAACCCGGTTCAGATACGAACGAAAATTTTCATCCACAACCTGATTGAAAAGCTTAGAACAATATTCTTTTGCATAACCAAGCGTATCTGCAATTGTGTTCAATGAAATATCCTCCATATAATTCTCATCGATATACGAAAGAATGTTTATGACAATTTCATTGCTTCGTTTATGTTTTACCGTGCGTGGAGGATACGCCTCGCACAACATTTCCAAAAACTTATTCGCCTGATTGAATTTTTTGTACTTGCTGCCATCCTGATCCAAATGCCACGACGCTACATATTCAATTATTTTACGATTCGCTTCATGATCCCGAAGAACGGTAGGAAAAACTTTCTCCTGATATAAATTTTTAAAAAACTGCAAGTACCAATCATTCAGTACAAGTATATAACCTTCGGCACTCTCACATTTTGCAAAAGAATGAGGCATAAAACTGCCCACAAACACGATTTCATCTTTATATGCCATATCATGTTCGCCGTCGATACAAATTTCCTGTTCGCCTGCCGTAAGAAAAATAAATTCAAAACTTTTATGAAAATTTACATTGCAGTATATTTCATGCGTCATACCGGGCAACGAAGGTTGTCCACGCTTTTTCAAATATATGTATTCTTCTGTATCTGACCACTTCTCGTATACGCTCACAGCCCCTCCTTCCCCCTATCACTTTATTATAGCTTTATTATATCATACATTTATTATACTGTCAATTTTTGTTCAATTTATGAAAAAAGCATAAACTTTTGATTCATTTTTTATTCCCTTAAACGATTCAAAATTCCCCCCATATATCCTTATTATAAAGCATTTAACCGGCAGCTACTTTTAGTACCTGCCGGTTTTCAGACAAAATTTTTATATTCATAACAAATATAAGTTTTGATGATCTAATTTATTTTATTCTTCTTTTGCAAAAACAATACGAAGACGAAGTTTTTCCAACTCTTCTTTTTCTACTTTCATAATATTCGGCAAAGGTACAAGCGATCCCCCGTTGCATGAACATAGCAAACGATCTCCGCACATCCAACGACCTTTTTCATCCTGCTCAGGTTTTAAAACCAAGTCCTTATCCGCTTCACCAAGAAGAATGTCAAGAGATTCCCCCGCGCGATACAATCCTTCTGCCGTTCGCATGGTACAACAAAAATATGCTTCATACATTGACATTTGCCATACACCGCTATCCGACGTCACACAGCTGTTTGTCCCAGCACCGCCGTTATCCCTTTGACAAAGACGAAATCCATTCAGCCAAATCCGACGCGCAAATGTAAGATATTTTTTATCCTCTTTCGCTTCATACAAATCCAACGCAACGATCAGGCTGTCTATAACGGCGCAAGGTTCCGTCCACGTGTCTTCACGCCCAAACCAATTGAAATTTTCATATGTAAGCGTCATTCCATGCGCAACATAAAGTGAAAAAATCTCTTCCGCGTATTTCAGATATTCAAGATCGTTAGTTATTCGATACATTCGCAGAATCGCTCGACAACAGGTAAGCGTCGCGTGCGTCTGCATGTGCATCTCACATTTATCGATGCCGTAAAATTTCTTTATACAGATGTCGATAAATTCCTTAAGCCGCAAAGACGGAAACAAGGCATAAGCCGCTGTCACCCCGTCAAGCGCTATAAATGCACACCCTACATCCGATGAAAGCGTCCAGCCATCATATGCCTGTACCGCACTCCCCGATACGCCGCCCTTCTCCCGATTTGCAAAAACTGGATAACGTCTATATAAATCCGTACACTTTAAATATAAATTTTCTACAATGCTTTCAATACGTTCACGCAAAGAAGCAGACGGCCGATCCTTATAATATTCACATAGCCCCCGCAAAAACCAACCGTTCCCCGAAAGCTGTTGTTCAAAAATATGCAAACCGTCCGTTATTTCTCCGAAGTAACCGAATTTGTTCGTATGTTCTTGCAAATGTTCCATTAAATAAGCCAATGGAGCAGGCTCTCTTCCCGTCATCCGCCGCAACAGCGTTCCTGCAAGCAGATACCTTCCTTCCCAATCGCCGGGCCAATCATACGAAGCTTCACGAAAAACATTTTTCCCCGCATACATATCTTCCGTAAGCCGATTAAAATTTCTTTCCACTCTGCATCGAAAATCTTCGCGTAATTCTTTTTCGTTTTCCATGCTTTCCTTCTACCCCTTTGAATTTTGTAAGCCGCCCTGTTTGCAAAAAAGAGCATTCCACAATGACATTTACAATATACCATTTGACAGCAAAGAAGTCAACATATTAAAAAACAACTTTTTCCAAAATATATGACTTTAATCTCATTGTTTTAGCAAAATTCTTTAAACTGCTATGATAACATTTACAATATTTAAAAACTCATAAAAACATTTAAGCTAAAAAAAGTAATAAGATTTGTATGACTTTATGACTTTTCCACTTTATCTTTCTGTCTTTCTTTATTTTTCATATCAAATCATTTCAGATATCTTGCTTTTTTATATTTCCTACATAATAATTAACGAGAATTGTTTCCCCTATATATGGGGGATTACAATCTTCCGGTTGATTCTTTGTTATATGATAGACTACTTCATATAATCCCGGGGTTAATACTCTCGCCACAACACTGTTTCTGTCATCATATATTTGATATTTAGTCTCTATCAACAAATAGTACTTATCATCATTCAATGCCCCGTTCTCGATCCTTTCTCCCGCGTCATTTACATAATATAAGTTCAACTCGGGTTCTAATGTATACCCAAAATCTGTATTTCCAATAGCAACATATCTGTCATACCATTGAAATGAGATTGTTAATGGATCTCCGCTTTTCCATTTCTTTATTAACTCTTCCACTGTCATTTCCAGACGTCCGTCTTCCAAGTCGCTATCTGCATAACAGTTAAATTCTACGATCCAGCGGTTCATATCCTCCTCATCCACCTGCTCTTTCGGCTCTGAGGAGCACCCTATGCACGCAAACATCGCAAGCATCGCTAACATTATCGTCATGATCCTTTTTACCTTTTTCATATTTCACCTACCTATTAAAATTACTCATCCAAGACCAAACCGATAAAATCAGTTATACTCTCTTCAAAGCAATGAATTTCCCAATAAATCTTCTGCCCATCCTTCTCGGTAAGCATACGGTACCAATATAATTCATCGGCATCTAATCCAAGCAAATCATAACTTACTAAAAAATTATTTATTTCTGTCTTTTGTTGCAAATTTTCGTATGTGTGTTTTGATAAAAAATCATAATATGAATTATATTCAATTTGTACTGTAACAAAATAATAATCAGTTACTGTTTCCAACTCACCACTTAATATAATAAATACCAATGAATTATTATCTGATTTAAACAGTTCGGCTCCGCCGGTATACGTCAACTTAGTTAAAAACGGATTTTGTAACATAATTTCTGCTTTTTTCGATTCATCAAGCGTCCGTTCATTAACTGCTTCATCTCCAAAGTGAGAAGGTGTTTGAGGCAGTTCCTGCATTCCATTTTGCAAAATCAATGGTAAAAAGCATAGGGCTAAACATCCAAGCAACAGGACAAAACATACAGGTATTAGCCACCGCTTTTTGTTTTTTATTCTTTTCGTTCCATTCAGCTGTACGTCTTCTTCCATATCATTGCGCTGAAATTCACTAAACTTATCTTTGTTTTAAATTGCATGCGTTATCCCTTCTGTCCCTGATCCCGCGCAAATAGAATTAGCTATCGACAAAAGTTATTTTCCCAGAAATATTCGGCACTATTCCGACTACCCTCGCCAAAACAAGCAATATTACAAAAATTCAGCCGATAATTTTTTAATAAATCTTCTTAAAAATACCTACGTATATATGTCTTTTGACAAAAGCTAAAAGTATCACTTTTTTTCAAAAATTTTACAATTTAAATTTAAAAATAAAAAAACGAGTATATAAACTCGCCTTTTAATCATTATTTGTTTATTTTTCGGATCTTTTCTTTATTTTTAAAGTACTCTCTTTTAACGGATATGTAAGGTCTGCCTGTTTCCCTCGCTATCTCTTTTAATGTCTTTTCCCACATTAAATCAATCAGTTTATAACACAGATATAATAATAACTCAACCGCTTAAAACTACTGAATCAATTTATTATCTTTTTTTAACGATATTTGAATAAACATTTCAAAAAATTCCATATTTTCCGCCTGCAAAAATGTATCATTTCTGATAATTTATTTATCTACTCTTTCAAAAAAAGCGAAAAGTACAACTATGCGTTCATAAGTACCCAACGAATGCGGGGCAGACTATATTAGAAGTTTAAAATTTCAACCAAATAAAAGCCCTATATCATCTTGTGGCGCCGAAAAAATTTCCCCGCAAAACCTTAAGACTTTTAGAAGAGAAACAAACGGTAATCACCTGTAAACCGACACAAAAATGCTCCCGACAAGGATGAACGTGATACAAAAGCAATGCATAATAGCTTCGTGAGATAAGATTCAAACAACAATCTTCAATTTCCCAAAATATAAAGTCGAAACCCATGGTCTTCGTAAATCATTTTGCTTACCGACCAAACAGTTTCATGACTTAACACATTCTTGTAACTTATATATATTTCTATCCTTTTCTGTGCTATGTTCGCGCATATTCAACTGCTTTTTCTAAAATTGGCAAGTCATTACTTAACTTTAATTGCTGATTTGGCTTTATTGAAAATTTTATAACTTTGTCTTTTCGAAGAATCTCGCACTCCTGAGGTTTTGGGCTAATGCCTATTATTTGTTTAATTTTACCTTCTGTATCAGTTACTATTCTTATATTTTCAGAAAAACTAAACAATAGCTTTTCATTGATATATGCACGAACTATACCTTTGTCATTTATTAACTTATAATCATTTCCCTTCCATTTTTGTATGTATTCAAAATAAGTTTTCCCCGATCCTATAGCGGACCAAAAAATATTACCAAACTCTATATGGATCCCGTATAATCTTGCAATAAACTCAAGCGTTGTAATAATCGCCGGTCCGTAAGAAGTGAAACTATCATTCTCAACCAATGATTGTTCACAAGTAAAAGGATTTATCTGTTGCGTGAATTTACAGGTTTTTGCGTTTACCTCCAAATACTTTTCTCCTAAAAGTGTAAGTTCGGCAAAATGTCCGTAATTGGTAAATGCATCAATAGTTCTCTGATATGTAAGCGCCTGCGACTGACCACTCCAATTGTTAAAATCAATATTCCTGAAATATTTATCAGATACCGCAATCGAAGGTAAAGGCATTGGAGTCCAAAATTCGTCAATGTTGAGTATATGTCTTCTTATAAAATCATCTGCCATTCCCTGTGAAAATGCCCCGAAATACATTACTCTAAGATTGTTATGCACTAAAATATCCATAACATTATTCTTACTATCCCTATCAAAACAAGCCGACTTTTCATCAATCCATAGATATTCTTTAATCTTTTTCCGAACCTTTTCCGCCTCGTTTCGCCAAAAATCTTCCCTTCCGTTCTTCAAAATTTTGCTGATCCGCGCAAGTACATCACGATTGGCATAGGAAAAGCCCATGAAATCCATCGACTCCATAGGTACAACATCATAGCCCTCCGGGGCTTTTTCACCTTCAAAAAAGTTAGGTGAATTACCTAACCTCGAGCATTCATCTTCTCCGGTATCCCAAACGCACCAACTTTCCAAACAGCCGTTATGATCACTGTCCCTGTACTTCCACAAATATTGATCAAATTTTTCCAGACAGTTATATAGTTTCATTAAATATTGATCATCTTTTCCTGCAAGATAATATAACTTAAATGCAGGCATTGCAAGATAACAACCCTGCAACCAACCAAAATGACTCTTTAGCCCGTCAGGAGTAACCGAAATCATTCCGGCAAGTCTGCCGTCTTCACGCTGCGTGTCCATAAATATTTCATTATTATTGACCGCTATTTCCAAATCACGCTTACCATACATCTCCCCGCTTAAAGGCTGCGTCTCCAACCATACATTCGGATACAATACGGTTCCTTCCGTCATTACCTTGCGACCGCCAAAATCGGCTATATTGATAAGCGCCGAATTTTCTGCGCTGTCAAATAATTTTTGAAGCGCCGCATCTGAGGTCTTAAATAACACTCTTTTTTGCATCATGATATCTCCCAATCAGCATTTATTTGGGCAGCAACCTCACAAATCCCGCTTTCGATTTTCAGCTGCAATATTTCTTTTTCAGACTCTGCGGTACAACCTCTCGCAGAGGTAACTGTTAGCTTATATTTTTCCAAAGGTAACCGAATATGTACTTGAACGAAAGATAGCCTTTCCCTGTTGCATTTCATTTTGAATAATATGTCTTTTTCCTTTCTTATAATGAAAAAATCCACTGTTCCAAAATGTGTATTAGCATTTTTAACCTCTATCTTGCCCATCTCATCCAGCCACTGCCTTGGTGTTCCTGCACAAATATGCAATGTGTCTGTTTCTTCCATTATGAGCGAATCTCTCATATACCGGCATACAGAAAGCGGAGTCCATAAATGTTGAAGGTCACCGGTTTTAATCATAGACCCTGCTTCCTCTCCGCGTTCTTCACACCAAGTAACAAAGGGCGAAGCATGATTCAAAACCGGATAAAGATAGGCAGCCGCTTTTTCATACTCTCCCATTGCAAGATATGCGGAAGACAAATTATCAAGCGCCATTGCAACCCACAGTCCATCTTTAAGCCAGCCCATACCTAAGGGAAGCCCCCCTTTGCTTGTTTTCTTTTTCTCTACATGTTTAAGTGTGCCTTGAATGAGATAATCATCTTTTTGTAAAATTCTGCAAGGCTCATAGGCATATAGACAACCAAAAAAAGAAGTCTGAGCGGCCTCAAAAGTTCCGGGAATCCACTCATACCCCTCCTCTTTTACGCTATTTGCTCGCATAGAGCGAATTAAATCCGCCTTCGCAGTATCCACAATAATTTGAAGCTGATCAATATCTTTATCTTCACCTAATATACGAGCAGCTTCCAAAGTAATCTCGTCTGCAGCAACAGCCATACAATTATGAGGATAAAAATAACCAAAATAATCCGAGTTATTCATTACCCCGCAATCGCCCATACCACGCGGCATAAGGCCATACGAAGCCGAACAGATATCATGTTTATTGTTCTCCCTCATTTTATAATTCCATAGCGTTGACCTCTTCATCCTCGAATATATATCTTTCAAAAATTTTCTGTCCCTACTGATCTTGTAGTGGTTTAAGGCAAGTCGTGCTTTAAAAAATATACCCAGCCATATATCGTGTTCCCAGCACTTTGAGGACACCCAGCAACCTGAATTATCCTGCGCTTCAAATAAAGCCCGCATATCCGACACCGCTTCATCTACATATCCCGCTTGCTCTAAAAACATATCCGCCGACGCAGGTTCAATGCTGTTTACCGAACGATATACGTCCGTACCGGCCGTAATTCCCGTATATTCGCCGGATAATTTTTCCCGCATAACAAATATATCTGCAAGACAACTTCTGCAACAAAACAAAACGGCTTTATCCGGAATATCAATTTGCATCCCTCTGTTTAATAACTGTTTCCATTCGGAAACGCCGCGCCGTATTTCCTTTTCGTAGCCGAAATTTTCAAGCACTTTTATATCATCCATATACATTTCATATGGATGCATAAAATATCCGACCTTTTTATCGCCAACCGCAAGAGTAAAGCACATGGAAAGAGTTTTCATCGGGTTGTTACTTGCTTCGTATACCCCGTCGCTCATCGGAACGCCCGTGATCGTATTCTTCCCGCCTGAAATCAACGGATAATGGTCCGCACCTGAAGCATATGCAATCAATCTGTCTGCCCTACCCTCCTGACCGGTCACAAGTAAATTAGTATTAACTCCATCCACCCAACCGCGATTGCTGCAAACCCAGCCATTGGTATGCTCTAAATTGAAAATTAAAGTATGATCAGCATTATCGTCATTGCAACATTCAATTTTGAATACCACCCCCGTTTCACCAGATATGCCGCTTATTTTATAGCGAATTTTTGTGGAATAGCCTTTTATAATTAATTTTGGAATTCCGCTTTTATCCCTTGTCCAGCTCTTAAATTCCACATGCTTTCCGTCAATCAAAGCTGTAAGACGCATGGTAACATCCGGTTTCATAATAGTCCAAGACAACGGGTACTTATCTTGCAGGCTCTGCCATGTCCATTTAATATCTATGTGATTCTTTTCGGCAGAAACAATTGTTTTACGACTGCCCGATGGACGCGAAAGAGTTATGACATGCGGCGCGCCGAAAGCATAATTAAATGCAACTTTTTCCATACCTACTCCACAAAAAATCATTTCCGCAAAATTTTATCGATTTTGCTTGTACAGTAATCCAGTTTTTCATGAAACTCGCTATCTTTACAAAATCTTTTTATTGACCATGTACGTTCAACAAGCGCTGCAAGATATTCTTTGACTTTCTTGATGTCTTCTTCGTATGTACATTCCCACGCACAAATCTGCCCCCCTAATACCTGCTTTGTAGGAGTTAAATGAATAGGATTTAAATACGCTTCCGATTTTTCCCACCAATGCTGCCAATTATATACATTCCAGGAAAGTATGCTGTCTACATTCCAAGGCATTTCAGGCGGAACAATATAAAGCGGCATCCATGATGCATTTATTATATTAAATCCCTCTTTAACCAAATCATATGGCATATGATAATAGGATTCCCATGCTATTACTATTATTTCACGGGAAAGTTCTTCGCTGCCCTCTTTGGGAAATCCTTCCCAAACGATCGGGGTACGCTTCAAGTCCAAAACTATTTCAGAAACCTTTTTAACAAAATGCGTATATAATGCTTTAACGGATTTGATCCCGTTCTCCTTCATGTATCTGGCACAATCTTCACAATTTTCCCAGTCGCTGATTTGTGCCTCATCCCCGCCTATGTGAATATACGGAGAGTTCGGAAACATTTCACAAATCTCTTCCAACAGAATTTTAATGTTTCCAAAGATGCCTTGTTTACCAGGACACATTATGTTCGGAGCATGACGGTTCGTATCAGCATTTTCATAAATAGCTTCGGTCTTTTCATGAATTGTACTACTATACTTATTACCAAAAAGTTCCGGATACACAGCAATCAGCCGCTCTGCATGTCCCGGACATTCAAATTCCGGAATAATGGTAACACCGCGCGCAGAAGCATAATCGTTCAGTATTTTTATGTCTTCTTTTGTATAGCTGCACTCCGCCGCCGGCAGTTTCGGAAAACAGTCGCTCGGTAAAGTATAACTTTGATTATCGATAAAATGTATATGAAAATAATTCGCTTTATAGAAAAAACAGATATCGATATAATCCAACAGCTCTTCCAATGTGCGAAATTTTCTAGCAGTATCGACCATGAGCCCGCGATAATTACATTCTGGATAATCGGTTATTTTGATCCTTGGAAATGTAAATACATCCTTTTGATAATTAAGCAACTGTAAAAGACTGGCAAGCGCCGACGCCGCTCCGCTTTTATCCGCTACCGAAACTTTGACACCCTCTTGCGAATCGATCATATAGCCATCTTTCGGCAGATTTTTATCGGTTGTAATTTGAATACCGCCGTTCTTCTTAACAGGTACTTTCTGCTTGAATCCCACACCAAAAAGCCTCTCCGTATAACAACAAAAACTATGAATCAGTTCGTCAAATTCACTCGATTCAGCCATGATTCTTCCTTCAAGAAAAATCTGTTCATATTTTCCGTCGTCATTGATTCCCTCAACTTTTTTGGGCATAGGAATCAGTTTCAGTGGTGTATACCCCTCAACTACAAATTTATCCATAATTCTATATTATAAAATATTCTTAAAGTTTTATTTCAAAAATTCTTGCCTGATAATCACATTCAAAATTTACGTCCAAAAATTTATCTTCCAGCCTATAATCCGTTTTGAGATTCTTCGGATAAATATCGGTTACTTTTTCGGGATTGAAATTTAGCGGAATGCGCATATGCCTCTTACCGTCCAAGTTATAGACCACAAGATAACAGAACTTACCGTCCGTTATTCCCGTTGCAAGATTCTTGTCTTCCCAATTGCTTAAACCGAGGGGAAAAACCGGTACACTGTTGATTTTACATGCTGTCATTCGCCGATAAAAGGCAATCCCCTCTTTAACCAATTCTAATTGGGCTGAGTTAAGCTTATTGATATAGCTGGACAAATGCATGCGCCCCAACAAAGAGTTGATCATATTGAAGGCAATAGATTCGTCAGTAACCGCGCTGACATCGTACCGCGAATCGACCGGATACGTCCATACAGCTGATTGTTCGGGTGTAACGGCCGTGAGCATATTCGCAACAATCCTCGGATATTTTTTATAATCGATCTGATCCGAGGTGCTTTGAATACTGCACTGCGACAAAATGGCATAGTCCATACGCATACCGCCGCATGCGCAGCTTTCAATGACAAGATCGGGATGACGTTCAAAAAGCTTTTTAAGCCAGGAAATATATGCCCTGTTATGTTCCAACAACCCGTCGCCCATGCTGTCGCTGTTCAGATCGGTACCGACGCGGCAATCCGAGTTATAGTCGATTTTCAGATATCCCACGCGGTAGTCGCGGATCAGCCTGTCAATGATCTTATCGACGTGGGCAGTTACTTTCGGATTTCGGAAATCCAGCTGATACCTGCCGGCAGCCTGTACCCTCTTGCCGTTATGTTGGAAAAAACACGAACTGTCAAGATCGTCCATTTCACCGCACAAATAACCTACTTTTTCAAGTTCCAGCCATAAGCCCGGCTTCATTCCCAACGATATTATATAGTCAGTAGTCTTCTTTAATCCGGACGGATAACGCAATGCGCTTTCTTGCCATTTGCCGATGGTATACCAACAATTTTCTTCATTATCATGCCAACCGCAATCAATGACGTAATAATCCATCCCCAAAGATGCCGCAACTTTTGCCATGCGCATGGAATTTTCCTCGTTCGGAAAATTCCATGCGGCGTGCATATACTCGTTGAAAACGATCGGAAGTTTTACATCGTCCTCGTTCTTCCTGCGGATCGCCCGCCGATAGAGAGTGATATTGCGAAAGATCTGTTCAACCGATTCACCCCATGTCAGAGCACACGGAACGGATGTAAAACTTTCCCCTTTGTCAAGCCTTTTGCTCCAGGAATTGTCTGTCAAATTCGGCCCGCCCGCATTCAGGTAAATCGCTCCGTCCAGTTCGCCGATCTCATAATGCCAGCTTCCGTTGTTTTCGATTTGCCATAATGTAAACAATCCGGTCGATGAATTTTCAAGGATTCCCATCGGCAGCTGTTCTTTCGTCGACCAGCCTCCCGTATTGTTGCCGCAAAGACGCTTGTAAGAATTGCGTTCATTCCCGCCATAGATTCCCAAGTCCGTCAGCTTAAACCTGCGCCACTGGCATTCACAATACCAACTATTGAACGACTGATAATAATATAGATCTTCAATATTCCCCAACAAACCGAAACAAACAAATGAGCTTATATGCTCTATAAACTGTGGCTCGTCAGAAATATTCGTCACTTTGCTCCAAGCCCGCAATGCATCGGTTCCTATATAATGATCATAGTGCATCTCTACCTTGAAGATGTCGTTTTCAAGCAACAGGATAAGCGAACGGATATTGTCTTTACATTCCTCCCGATGCCCTTTATATAGCAACGTGGGCGATTCGCTCATCCCGAATAAGCGGCAGCCATTATGTTCATACTGTACCCGTCCGGCGGCTTGCAGTTCAACGGTATAGCTATACGGTTTATTTGTTATAGCTTTTCTGCCGTTAAATTCTAAACCGGTCATTGTTAATTTTCCATCTTCGTCGACGGTAAATTGAAATGTCAATCCGTCGTTCGTAAATTTAATTTCTTTCACGATCCTCTCCAATTTCATTCCAGGTCATATCCATTCCGATCGGACGCACAACCAAATATTTTATATTTCAGCCGACAACTATATTATCGATATGCAGAACGACGTCACTGTTTTTCATCGACTCAAATCCTCCGCCGACTACCGAAAGTTTCGCATCGCCTCTGTC
>CASEFE010000017.1 GCA_949287105.1 uncultured Bacillota bacterium | reverse complement strand
GCAGACGAACTGCTTAACTGTTAATTAGGCAGCCAACGCTACAGGAGCGTTGTAGTTTGCATTGTTATCTGCATTTAAATTTAAGCCGAATGTTTTTACGAGGCCATTCGTTCCTCGGCGTGCTTATTTTTCCGCGCACCGACAATCGAAACCGGTGCTACCCCAAATTAAAAAGAAAAAAGCTCTGTAAGATTTTTTTCGTAGATAATCCTACATATATAGTATAGCCTAAAATTAAAAAAATGTCAACATGCTTATAGAGACATGAAATTTTTGAAAAGTCAGGTTCTAATTTTTTAGAAAAATTTACAGAGAATAGTTGACAAAGAAAGCAATAAAGAATATACTATTATTGAATACTTGAAGAATTGTTCAATTATTAAAGAAGGGAGGCCAAGATGCAGAGCGGAGAAAAGAAGGGGATATCCGTAGAGGAGATAAAAAAGGGATTGCCGACGGACGAAGTTCTTTGCGATCTTGCGGAACTTTACAAAATGTTTGGGGATTCTACGCGGACAAAGATTTTGAGCTGTTTGCAGATACGGGCGTGTTATGTGAATGAACTTGCCGATGTGCTTGGCATGAGCGTTTCTGCGGTTTCGCATCAGTTGCGAATTTTACGTGGCGCGAAGCTTGTGCGAGGCAATAAACAAGGGAAAGAGGTTCTTTATTCATTGGATGATGATCACGTAACGAGAATACTCGAATGCGGACTCATGCACGTAAACGAACCATAATAAATTTTAAAAGAGAGCGTGTTGCAAAAAACAGACTATTTTTTAAGTTTGAAAATCTAGATTTATTTTGGAATTATCATGTTTTGCTTGTGTACAGAGATGAAATCATCAAAATGTATTGTTTTGCATGTTGCCGTTGATTTTCAAATATAAATATTTAAGTATGATGATTTTTATGTAAAAAGCGTAAAAGATTTTTTGCCTATCTATAAAAACAAATTTGTACAGGTTCGAGGCCTGTTTTTTTCAGGAGCATTATTGAATATTTGTTCAATCAAATAATTATTCAAAAGATAAAAATCTAAGAGAATATGGCAAGGAGGCATATTTTGAAAAAAATTATAAGATTTGAAGGGCTTGATTGTGCGGCGTGTGCGGCGAAGATAGAGAGTACAATCCGAAAGATAGAGGGCGTACAATCGGCAAATGTATCTTTTATTTCGCAAAAGTTATTCTTGGAAGCAGAAGAAGGGCAACTGAACGAGGTGTTGCTGGAAATTAAAAAAATATTTTCAAAAATAGAGCCGGATTGCAGAATTTTAGGATAAATTATGAAAAATATGAGTGAAAAAGAGCGCAAAACAATTATACGGATTTTATTTGCGTTAGGAATGTTTTTAGTTGTATTCATTGTCGATAAAGCGATCGGATTAGGTGATGTATTGGATGGAAAATGGGCATGGATTTTACCGTTTGCGTTGTATCTTATCGTATATCTGTTTATTGGATATGATGTATTGTGGAGGGCGATCCGCAATATAGTTCACGGGCAGGTGTTGGATGAGAATTTTTTGATGTGTCTTGCGACAGTCGGTGCTTTTTCATTGGCGATATACCGCGGTGTATTGGGGCAAAGCATTGAGGGGTTTGATGAAGCTTGTGCCGTTCTTCTTTTTTATCAAGTCGGCGAGTTTTTTCAAAGTTATGCTACGGGAAAATCGCGCCGAAGTATTGCCGCTTTGATGGATATCCGTCCTGATACGGCCAATGTATACAGGGGCAAAGATTTAATTTCGGTTGATCCGTCGGAAGTGAATATAGGGGAGGTCATTGTAATCAATCCGGGAGAGAGAGTTCCGTTGGATGGTGTTGTGGTCAAAGGACATTCGACGTTGGATATGAAAGCATTAACGGGTGAATCGGTTCCGAGAAGTGTGAAGGAAAGCGATGAAGTGATCAGCGGTTCGGTAAACATGGAATCGCGATTGGAAGTCAGAACAGAAAAAGTGTTTTATGATTCTACCGTTTCAAAGATTTTAGACCTTGTAGAAAATGCCGCACAGGAAAAATCGAAAGCAGAAAATTTTATAACGCGTTTTGCCAGGTATTATACGCCGACTGTAGTTATAGCGGCTATCATACTTGCGGTTATTCCTTCGATAATAACAGGCGCGTGGGCGGAGTGGATATATCGCGCATTAAACTTTTTGGTCGTATCTTGTCCTTGTGCACTGGTTATATCGATACCGCTTTCGTTTTTTGCGGGGATCGGGGCTGCGTCCCGATACGGAATACTGGTGAAGGGTTCTAATTATTTAGAAAAGCTCAACAAAGCAAAGACATTTGTATTTGATAAAACGGGTACGCTTACGAAGGGCAATTTTGTTGTAACCAAAGTGGTGCCGGAGCAAGACAGAGAGAAAATTTTGTACTGTGCTGCCATAGCTGAAAGCGGATCCGTTCATCCCATCGCAAAGTCGATTAACGCATGTGTCCAAGGTATATCATCGGAAGGATATATGCTTACAAATGTAGCAGGGGAAGGAGTCATCGCTCAAAACGAAGGGCAATTTATATATTGCGGAAATGAAAAGCTGATGCAGCGTTACAAAATTCCGTATGTAAAAGAGGAAGAATGGGGAACTGTCGTATATGTTGCACGGGGTAAGGAGTTTTTGGGCAGCATTTTGATACGCGACGAGATTAAAACAGAAGCGGCAAAGGTGATAGAGTCGCTGCATGAAATGAATAAGCGAACGGTGATGTTGACGGGAGACAATGAAAATGTTGCTATGCAAGTAGCGAAGGAATTGGGGTTGTCAGATTTTAAGGCGTCGTTGTTGCCGCAGGATAAAGTTTCGGAAGTCGAAAAATTATTAAATGAAAAGGAAGCGGGAACGGAGCTTTGTTTTGTGGGCGACGGAATCAACGATGCGCCTGTACTGATGCGTGCTGATGTCGGAATTGCCATGGGCGGGATCGGGAGCGATGCCGCGATTGAAGCTGCAGATATTGTTTTGATGAAAGATGATTTAAGCGGGCTTCCGCTTGCCGGGCGAATCGCTAAAAAAACGATGAGAATCGTAAAGGAAAATGTAATTTTCTCGTTAGGAGTAAAGGCGATCATTTTATTACTTTCGGCATTTGGGCTTGCAAATATGTGGTTTGCGGTCTTTGGGGATGTAGGGGTTGCCGTTCTTGCCATTCTCAACGCAATGCGCGTAAACGGAACATATGATAAGAAAGGCAGAGAGGAAAAAAGATGACGGTTTGATTATGAATAGTATTTTTTCCGAATAATAAGATATTTTTGAAAATCTTTTGGAATTTCACATTGAAAACAAAAATCTGTGGTATAATCGAAGCATGGAATTGTTGAATAAGCATCGGCTTACCCGCCTTCAAAAACTGATTCTTGCCGCATTGGTTGCATCAATGGTATTTTTATTAGGAAACATACCGTTTGTAGCGAATACATTTTTCGTTTACGGAATTACGCGCGGACTGAGTTGGTTGATCGGGCGCCTTACAAATTTTATTTCTATATCGTTGTATGAAGTTACGGCAATTCTATTGATCTTGGGGGGAGTGGCGGTTTTATTGTTTTTGGTAATATGGCTTTGTCAGCGCCGTTTTTCCAAGGTGTTGAAATTGTTGTATTGCCTGGGTATGGGCGGATTGTTCGTGTTGACGGCATTCGGTTTGACGTATGCACCTTTATATGAGCGGCCGGAAGTATCAAAAGCTTTAAGTTTACCAGAGGTTACTGTCACATCTGACGCGGTTTATCAGGCGGCGGAGTATTTTGTGGAAGAATTGAACAACGCATCTGTTCAAATGGTGCGAGATGATAGGGGGAATGTTGTTTGCCCTTATACGTTTCACGAACTGGCGAAAATTTTGAACGATGAGTTTGATAAAATCGAAGGGAATTATTTTGCATGGTACGATGTTTGGCCGAAGGAAGTGGCCTTTTCGGTACCGATGAGCTACCTTGGAATTACGGGCATTTATTTTCCGTTTTACGCAGAGGCAAATGTGAACGTAAATATTTTGGACAGTGAACTTCCTGTTACCATGGCGCATGAAATGGCGCATGCCAAAGGGGTGGCTGTAGAGAGTGAGGCAAATGTAACGGCTTATGTATTATGTATTCGTTCCGACGATGAATTCTTGCGATACAGTGGCTTGATGGAT
>CASEFE010000016.1 GCA_949287105.1 uncultured Bacillota bacterium | reverse complement strand
TTCTTATTCGTCTTTGTTTTCGTCTTTCTTGGAAAGATCGTTGCTGTTTCCGAGAAACGTTCCGAAGTAGGGTTGCCGTTTGGAACGAGGAAGCCCCGATGCCTGCGGCCGATCTTCTTTGCGGCGGTCGCGGTCATAACCGCCTTTTCCTTCCCGCCGATCAAAATTCTTTCTGTCGCCGAACGGCTTTGCATCCCTGCGGTCGCGTCCCGCCCGCTTGTCAAACCGACGATCCGGCTTGTCCGCACCCGGTTTGAGATTATTCGGGATCACCACAATGTAACGATTGGGCTCTTTTCCTTCGCTTGCCGTCTTAACTTCGCTGTTATCCGCAAGCTCGGAATGAATGATCCTTCTCTCGTAGGGGGGCATCGGCTCGATGGAAACCTTTCTGCCGCTGCGCACCGCTTTTTCCGCAAGTTTATGCGCCAGACGCCTGAGCGTCTCTTCCCGCTTTTCGCGATAGTTTTCGCAGTCGACTACGACACGCCCGTATTCTTCTCTGCCAATGTTGGCAACCGCGCACGCCAATACCTGCAGCGCGTCCAACGTCTCGCCGCGGTGTCCGATCACCGCATACGTGTTCGGCGTAATGACATTGATCTTCGTGTGTTCTTCGCTTTCATCCAGTTCCGTCGTCGCGGCGAGGTTCATCAGCCCGAACAACCCGTCCAGAAACTGCTGCGCACGCTCTCCGTCCGTCGCCTTTTTAGCGATCTTTACGCGCGCTTTCACGCCTTTGGTAAACAGTCCGCCTTTTTTCCCTTCGTCCAATACTTCGATTTTTGCCTCTTCTTTGGAAAGCCCCAGCGTCTTTAATCCCTCTTCGATGGCTTCATCCACCGTCTTTCCGGAAAACTCATATTCCGTCATTTTTTCTTCCCTCCAATCTGCCGCTCCGCGCTCTTCTGCGTTGCCTGCGGGATTCTCTTGTTATATTTTTCCTGGATTTCTCTCTCTTCGATCCTCCGGAATTTCCTGTCTATAAAGAAATTGATGAGCAGCGTGCTGATGATCCCGAATATGTTGCTCATGATCATGTAAATACTGAACGCCGAACTGTAAAAGAACGAAAAGATACCGAACATGATCGGCATGACGATCATCATGATCTTCTGCGTTTTCTGACCGCGTCCGTCCGCCGTCTGCAATTCATTCTGCGCCTTCTGGCTCTTCATCATGATGAACTGCGACAAGAACATCGTTCCGATCGATATGATGATCAGTACATAATACCCGTTCGCCGCGCTCCGCTCCGATCCGAGATTGTAGGTGAGTTCTTCGTACACCGAATCCATCGTCTTCAATTCGTCCGGCCGCTTTACCGGATGCTCATACGACGTGTCCGGGAACCAGATATTCTTGACCCACAAAAAGTTAAAATGATATTTTTTGTATTGTTCTTCCGATGCGTCCCTTCCGACTTGCTTAATGATCTCCGCCGCGCGCGCATCGTCGTTTTCAAACTGTTTGTCCGCATACGATTCGCGTATCGCCGCGATCGTCTCGTCCGTGCTTGCAAGCACACGCTCCGTCTGAATATAGTAGGTGACCGTGCCGTCATTATACGCAATATTTTCAAATAACGCTTCGCGTTCCTGCACGGCGTCGCACGGTTTGTCCGATATCGCGGAACGCAATATTTCCACTTCCAAAAGTCCGCGGTTCACGTCATCGCCCGCAGAGTAGGTGATTTTCCGCGTGTACGAATACCGATTTGCTTCCGGATCGCTCTTTTCCGCGTCATAAATATAGACCGTTTCGCCAGCTTCGCCGTTTTTATAGGCGTCCGGCGTATATTCGATGATCGCTTCGTTGTATCCGCGCGCCATCATCCGGTATACGTCCGTATTCATATATTTCGAATAATCGTCGAACGCACCCAATACCACGATGAAGATGACTAGCGTCACGATCATCGGCAGACATGCCCCGAACATCGAATACCCGTTCTTTTTGTACAACTCCATCATTTTTTGGTTGTACATCTGCTGATCGTTCTGGTACTGCTTTTGCAGCTTTTCCAGCTGCGGCCGCATTTTTTCCATTTTCAGGCTGTTTTTCCGCATCGACGATTTGGAATAGATATCCAGCGGCAGTGTGATCAGTTTCAGCGCGAGTGTAAATAAAATAATTCCGACCCCTACGTTTCCGGCAATCCCGATGATCCAGTGGATCACCGTGCCGATCCAGTTCAATGATTTCCCGAACTCGCTGCTGAACAGAACGATGGAGCTTCCAAGCAACAAATTTATCATGTTTCTTTCCTGTTTTTTGTTTAATAGAGCCAGCGCACTTTAAAATAATTCTCAGGCACCGGATCGTAACCCCCCTTCGAAAAAGGATTACAGCGCAAAATCCTCCAACTCCCCAACAATATTCCCACGATCACGCCGTGATTGTTGATCGCTTCCAGCATATACTGCGAGCAGGTCGGACGATAAAGACAGGTTTTTTTCGAAAAATTTCTCTGGTAAAACACAATCATCCGCATGCACAGCATTTTTACATACGGCTTGAACACCGTTCTGCGCAAATAGCGGTATGCCGCGCGCAATTTCGCCCGGCTCATCGGATCAGCCCTTCCCGTTTCAATGCACTTTTCAGGCTCTTGACGAACCGATCCAGCGTATATTCTTCCGCCTGCTTGGGTATGAGGATCATCGCATACTTTCCCTCGATATTTCCGCATTCGGAGCGGAACGCCTCCCGCAATAGACGCTTGATGCGGTTCCGCTTTACGCTCTTTCCGTGTTTTTTGCCGACGCATACCCCGAACGTCAACTCTTTCGCCGGCATATACAAGATAATTAAAGCAGGGGAAAAACACTTTTTTCCCCTTGTAAACAATTTTGTAAAATCATTGTTTTTCTTTAATCTCTTATACAACAAAATGCAACCTTTCTTCCTTATTCTTTTCTATTACGCCGTAAGATTCTTTCTGCCCTTGTTTCTTCTTCTTTTCAGCGTCTTTCTTCCGCCCTGCGTCTTCATTCTCTGGCGGAATCCGTGTACTTTGCTTCTCTGTCTCTTTTTGGGCTGATATGTTCTTTTCATTCTGAATTTATCTCCTGTCTTAAAAATTATTGCTCTTTATTATACATAAAAATTTACAGGTCTGTCAACCGTTTTTATGCCGTTGTACGTACCGGAAGTATCAAATACAGGTACGCATCCCCGTCCACCGGCGTGATCACGCACGGCGCCACGCTCCCGTTAAACCCGATCCGTATCTTTTCGTCGCCGATCACACCGAGGCAATCGCTCACATACTTACAATTCAGCGAAATCACGACGTCCTTCCCCGAAAGAAGTACTTTTACGCTTTCATCCACCCTTCCGATGCTCGTATTCGTAGAAATTCCCATGCTGTCTTCATGCACATCCAGTCTTACTACGCTGTTTTTGTCCGTCCTTGCAAGCACCGCGGCACGTTCCACGCTCGCATCGAACGCTTCCTTGTCCAACACGACCTCGCTCGCGTATTCGTGCGGTATAATGTTTGCAATGTTCACAAACTCTCCCTCGTACAGGCGGCTCGTAAGCACGGTATCGTCGATCTTGATCATCAAAAGATTCTTTTTGAGATAAATATTGATCTTTTCATCGTCCGCGCCGAGCATCCTTGCGATCTCGGAAAGCGTTCTTCCCGGACAGATGATCTTGATGTCTCCCGAAATTCCCGTCACCGTCTTGCGGCAGACCGCCATGCGATATCCGTCCAATGCCGTGAAGGTGATCCTTCCTTCGCCTGTCCGGACAAGACAACCTTTGAGTACCGGCCGCGAATCATCCTGCGCACAGCAAAAAACCGTCTTTGCGATCAGTTCTTTTAAATCCTTTGCCAAAAGTTCCACGCGGTTTTCGTCGATGGAAAAATCGATGACGGGGAAATCTTCGGCGTTCAGCGTCTGCATGGCACTTTCCGAATCGGAATAGCGGATCATCACGCAATTGTTTTCCGAAGCGAGCGTGATCTGCGTCCCTTCCAGGCGCTTGATAAACTCGGCAAAAAACTTTCCGGGAACGCATAGGGCGCCTTCTTCCATCACTTCCGCCTTGATTTTTTTCATGATCGCTATTTCACCGTCTGTCGCCAGAAGGGTAACACCGTCGTTTTCCGCCGCGATCCGGATCGTTTCCAGAATCGGATTGGTTGTCCGCGTGCTGCAAGCTTTCACTACTTTCAGCACGGCATCCGATAAATCGATGCCTTCACATACAAATTTCATAAGGACCTCCCTCGTGTTGTGCAATAAATAATAAGAAATAATTTTTTAAATTGGTAATATTTAATAATAAGCACTGTAGAATTGTGGAAAAAATTCCATAAAGAAGGAATTTACTCTATCTATTATATAGAATACCGCTTAAAAAAGCAAGTCATTGAATACAAATCGCTGTGGACAAGCTCGGATTTTTTCGTTGATAAAAAAGTGGAGCGATTGTGGAAAAGTGAAAGAATGTGGAAAGGATCCATAGCGGAAAGAAAGAAAAAAATGAAAATAACAGGAAAAACAGGGAGATATCCACAGAGTCATCCACATTGTGGAAATCGTTTTATGGACAAGTTGAAAAGAAAGGGGAGAAATTTTGCAAAAGAATTGAACTTTCGAAAAAACTATGGTATAATCGTCGGGATGGAACAGGAATGGCAAGAGCGGTATATAAACCTTTTTAATAAAGGGGAAACCGCGGAAAAATTTTCTATATTTTACAGGCTTTTGCGCGAATGCAACGAAACGATGAATCTGACTCGCATTATAGACGAGAAGGAATGTTACGTCAAGCATTTTTTGGACAGTCTTTCGGGAGAAAAGTGGATCAAAGAGGGAGCGGACTGCATCGAAATAGGGAGCGGGGGCGGATTTCCGTCCGTTCCGCTGATGATCGCGCGGCCGGATCTTACCTTTCTTCTCGTGGAATCGGTCGGAAAGAAATGCACGTTTCTCAAAAAGATCGTGGCGGAACTGAATTTATCTGCCGAAGTTGTGCAGGCGCGCGCGGAAGAACTTGCCGTATTGAAAAATTACCGTGAAAAGTACGATCTTTGCTGTGCGCGGGCGGTGGCCAGGCTGAATACTTTGGCGGAATACTGCATTCCGTTCGTGAAGGTAGGCGGAGATTTTCTCGCATACAAGGGAAACGACGCGGAAGAAATTTCAGAAGCCGAGAACGCATTGCGCATTCTCGGAGGAAAATTGGAAAGAGCGGAACACATTTCTCTTCCGGACGGAATGGGGGAGCGTACGCTCATACTGGTGAAAAAAATAAAATCGACTCCGCCGCGGTATCCGCGCGGACAAGGCAAAGAACGCAAAGCTCCGCTGTAAAATCCGGAAAAAAATGGGAAAAACGGCGCAAATAAAAGCGCAAAAAAGAGAGGGTAGAAAAATGCAAAGCTGTGCGATCACGGGGCATCGGGTCTTAAAAAAAGATTTTACCGAAGATTACGTAAGGGAAAAAATACTGGAACTCATCATGGACGGAACGGACACATTTTATTTCGGTATGGCGGTGGGTTTCGATATGGTCTGCGCGGAAATTTTATGTTCGATGAAAGAAGATTGCGGTTTAAGGCTTGTAGCGTGCATTCCCTGCGGCGATCAGAGCGAAAATTTTTCCTTTGCGGAAAAGAGAAGATACAGAAAAATTTTAGAACAATGCGACGAAGTGGTCGTATTGCATGAAAAATACGTCGACGGGTGCATGCTCGAGCGGAACAGGTATATGGTGGATCGGAGCGACGTGGTGTTGGCATACCTGCATTCCGACCGCGGCGGAACATATTATACCGTCAGGTATGCGAAAAGAAAAAGAAAGGACATTGTGTTTGTCTGAAAAAGGGAGCAAAAAGAAAAAAAATGAAAAAATACGATATAGCGGCCTATGTATGGCCGGCGTTTACGGGTACGGAACCGCGGTTTATGCCGTTCTGGCCGGAAGGGATGGGCGAATGGCAGACGGTCATGCGCGCAGAAAAGAAATTTCCCGAACACAACTGGCCGAGAAAGCCCTTGTGGGGATATGTCAACGAAGCGGATCCGTATGTCATGGAAATGGAGATCGACGCGGCGACCGATCACGGCGTCAACGTCTTTATCTACGATTGGTATTGGTATGATCGGCGTCCGTTTGCGGAAAACTGTCTCAACGACGGTTTTTTGAAGGCGCGAAACAGGCACAAGATGAAATTTTATCTGATGTGGGCCAATCATGACGCAAATCAGCTGTGGGATAAGCGGATATCGCACGATCTTGGAAATGTGATATGGAGCGGCGCGGTCGATCGCACGGAATTTGAAAGGATCGCCGAACGGATTCTGAAAAGGTATTTTTCGCAGGAAAACTATTATAAAATAGACGGAAAACCGGTATTCATGATCTATGACGCGAACAATCTCATTCGCGGGCTTGGCGGAATGGAAAAGACCAAAGAGGCATTGAACTGGTTCGACGGGCGGGCAAAACAAGAAGGATTCGGCGGCGTACATTTTCAGTTTGTTCTGTATGGAAACGCGTGTGTGAACGTATCCGGTGTGGACGGAGGAAAAGAGACAAGTTCCGAAGAATTTTGTTCGTATCTGCATGCAGACAGCATGACGCATTATCATTTTACCCATTATACGGATATAAACCGCGACTATGAAGAAGTATTGAAAGATGTTTCGGAGGAATGGAAAAAGATCGGAAAAAAGTACGAGATCCCGTATTTTCCGCACGTTTCGATCGGGTGGGACAACAATCCGCGGTTTAAGGAATTCTGGCCCTGGATCATGAAGAACAACACGCCCGAAGCTTTTGAAAAGGGGCTGAAACTGGCAAAGGAATATGCGGACGCGCATCCGGATCAGCCGCCGCTGATCACGGTCAACAGCTGGAACGAGTGGACGGAATCGAGCTATCTCGAACCCGATTCTCTGAACGGATACGGGTATCTGGAAGCGATCAGACGGGTTTTCCTGGAAAAAAAGTAGAAGGAAGGGCAGAAAATATCTTTCCGATCGAAAAGAACCTGTAAAAAAGAAAAAGTTTATAAAAAAGTGAAGAATTGAGAGAAAAAAGCTGTCTGAAAACGGGCACAAAAGCGGCGCTGAAATCTTTTCGAACAAGAAAAAAGCAAAACATGCGAGCCTGTTTAATAATATGGGAAGGAGAAAAAAATGTTGTGTGGAAACTGTGGGACGGAAAATCCCGAAGAAGCCGTATTTTGTAAAAAGTGCGGCAGGAAGTTAGACGGAACTGCGCTGTGCAGTGCCTGCGGCAAGTATACCCCGGCAGACGGGGAATATTGTATTTACTGCGGCTCCAACAGAAACGCGCCCATCTATGCGATGCCGATACGGCGCGCGCATCTGGAAAAAAGCGGAGCGATCCCTGTTTTGAAACAGAAAGAGGTGTACAGTTTTTCCGACGCGCCGGATGAGAGAAGCGGGGCGGAAGAAGAAATTGCCGTGACGGGGAAAAGAAATTCGATCTTAAATCTTCTTTCCTTTTTGTTCGGCGCAGCTGCCGCGCTCTTTGCGTTTGTGTTCGTATTTTTGATCGGTGCTACCGTGCAAGCGAATGCGGCAGGCGGCACGGCAAGCGGAGGCGGGATCGACATTTATTATTTTTTCAAAGATGCGTATGAAGAGATCGCAGGGTATGAAGGCACATACTCGAACATGGTCACGAAAGCGAGAGCGGCACTCGGCACGATCTGTGTGCTTCTTGCGCTTTTGGGAACGCTGAGCGGATTTATCGTAACTTGTGTGCGCGTGGTCAAAATTTTGCAGAAAAAGACAAACAAAAGCATATTGATTCCCGCCGCGGCAACGTATTTTGCGTACATAGGCGGAGCGGCGCTGTTTCTTTTGTGCATGGCGACAAAAATGAAAATAAACGGAGTGGATATCAGGATCGCTGCCGATTCTGCCACCGTCGCGGGAATGGTGCTCGGCGGTATATTCTTGGCCGCGGGTGTCGTACTCGAACTGATCGCACGCGGATACCGCTGGAACAAAGGCGGTATTGTTCGCGTAGTATACGGGGCGGTTGCACTCGTATTCAGCGTACTGTGCCTGAATTTCTTGTGCAGCGGCGTGGCATTTGCCAACGTGCAATCGGTAAAAACGAATTTCGGTGTCAGCGTGTACCTTGCGGAGCTTGGTTCCATGTCAAGAGCAGGGAATTACCGCATTGAACAAGCCGGGATAGAAAGCTTCGCGTACACCATTCTTTGCGTCATTATGGTGGTAGCTTTTAGCGTATTTTTCGTATTTGCGCTATCCGAGGTCATGGGCGGATTCGCGAAAAAAATGAGAAAGCGTACTTTTATTTATCCGATCTTGGCGGGGGCGATCAGTTTGCTCGGCGGAATTTTTGCACTTTTGAATTCAACGACATATGCAAAACGGCTTTTTGATGGAGCGGCTGAGGCGGGCGTGGAAATTCCCGTTTGCGCCATCGTATTCGGAATATTGCTCTGTATAGCGACCATTACGTTCGCAGTTTTGCATAAAAAGTTCTCTCCTGAGGAAGAATAGCCCGAAAAACAGAAAAAAACGAAAAAATAAACAGAATTTTAAAAACGAGGTCTTTGCAAGGAACAAAACCCGAAAAACCAAACGGTTTTAAGGCGTTTTATGTTTTGGCAAAGATCTCATTTTTTTGCTTTCATTCGCTTGACAAGGTTAGAAAAAAATGGTAAACTATCAATAGTTTACTAAGGTTAACCAATTTTGTAAAAAGAAGCGGCTTCCGCGGAAAAAGAAAAAGAGAAGAAAAAGCGGCGAAGAGAAGGAGCAACCAAGAAAAGAGAAAGGCGAAAAATAAGAATCATCCGATCAGAACGCGAACCCGACGAGAATGCAAACGCAAAAGAGCGCAAACCCGACGGGAACGAAAACCCAACGAAAATGAAAAAAAACGCATAAAAAGCAAGGAGAAAGAATAAAAGGCAAGGAGAACGTATGGAAAAGAAACTGGACGAATTTGCAGTCGGCGAGCGCGGCGTGGTCGTGCGGGTCGAAGGAGAGAAAAAGATACGGCGGCGGCTTTTTGACATGGGAGTAACGCCGGGAACAGAGGTAATGCTCCGAAAACTGGCGCCGCTCGGAGATCCGGTGGAGATCAACCTGCGCGGCTATGAACTGACGCTCAGAAAGAGCGAAGCGTCGTGTGTGTGGATGGAGGTAAAGCATGCTTAAATTCGCACTTGCAGGAAATCCGAACAGCGGAAAGACGACGTTGTTCAACGCGCTGACGGGCAGCACGGCGCATGTGGGAAACTGGCCGGGCGTTACCGTTGACAAGCGGGAAGGGGTATACAGAAAACTGGAAGAACCGGTCGGGATCGTCGATCTTCCGGGGATCTATTCGCTTTCTCCGTATACGCCCGAGGAAGTCGTATCGAGAAATTATATCATTGACGAAAAGCCGGATTGCGTCATCAACATTGTGGACGCGACCAATCTGGAACGGAATTTATACCTGACGACGCAGATCATGGAGATCGATGTGCCGATCGTCGTGGCGCTGAATATGATCGACGCGGTCAAAAAAGCGGGCGACAAGATCGATATAGAAAAGCTGGAAAAGGAGATCGGGCTTCCCGTCGTGGAGATTTCGGCACTGCGCGACGAGGGGATCGCATTGCTGATGGAGCGAGCCTATGCCGCGGCGAAAAAACCGCGCGAGGGAAAGACGGTTCTGCAAGATTCCATGCTTTCGCACGTCATTGACGACGTTCGGATCGCGCTGAAAAGCAAGAACGTGCCGAGCCCGCTCTTCCATTCGGTCAAACTCACCGAAGGGGACGAACTGGAAATGAGCGCGCACCCCGAAGAAGTGAAGATGGTCGAAGATTTCAAAAACCAGTGCAAGGGCGACGTGTTCGAAGGGGATCTCGAAGCGATGATCGCCGACGCGCGGTATAAATACATAACGGCACATTATTCGACGGCGATCACGCGCACGCCCAATCGGGCAGCGGCGGGATCGTACAAGGCGGATAAAGTGCTTACTCATCGAATCTGGGGCATACCGTGTTTTCTTGTCATTCTGTTTGCGATGTTCCATCTTTCCTTCGGAACGGATCTTCTTTATCTGAATACGATCGCAGGCTGGTTCAACGGCGGCGCGGGATTTGCGCGCGACATTGAAACGGGCAACGAACTTCTCAACAGTTTTGTGGCGGTCTTTTACAGTGCGGACGGAATCGCAACGCCGGGCACTATGCTTTTTAATCTCATGGGGTTTGTTTGCGACCGCATCGGAGAAGGCATTGCGGCGGGGCTTGAAAATGTAGGGGCAGCCGCCTGGGCGCAGGGATTGGTCAACGACGGCATTTGGAGCGGTCTTTCGGGTGTTTTATCCTTTATTCCGCAGATCTTATTTTTGTTCCTTCTCATTTCCATTCTCGAAGATTCGGGATATATGGCGCGAGTGGCGTTCATTCTTGACAGAGTGTTCCGGAAATTCGGGCTTTCGGGCAGGGCGCTCATCCCGATGATCATGGGCTTCGGATGCAGTGTGCCGGCGGCCATCAACACCCGCACGCTCATCGACGAAAAAGAGCGCATCATGACTTGCCGCGTGATCCCGTTCTTTACCTGCGGCGCAAAGGCGCCCATTCTTGCGGCGGTCTGCGGGGCGATCGGTTCCGTCTATACGGGCGTCAATGCCGATCTTCTCGTCTTCGCTCTCTATGTGTTCGGCATGGTGATCGCCGTTCTTTCGGTTGCACTCATGCGCCAGACCACCATGCGCGGAGAGGCGGCGCCCTTCATCATGGAACTTCCCGCCTATCATCTCCCGCAGGCGCGAAACCTGATGGCGCATCTTTGGGATAAGCTCAAACATTACATCAAAAAGGCGTTTACGATCATCGTAGCCTCCGCCATCGTCATCTGGTTTTTGTCCAACTTCGCGTGGAACTGGACGATGGTCGGCATCGAAGACAGCATTCTCTACGATATCGGCTCGTTCGTGCAGTGGATCTGTACGCCGATGGGCTTCGGCCTGCAATTGCAGGGCTTCGGCTGGGTGTTCGTCGTTGCCGCCGTCACAGGCCTCATCGCCAAAGAAAACGTGGTGGCGACGCTGTACGTCCTCGCCTATGCGATCAAAGCTGTCGTTCCCGAATGGGATGACGGCGAAAGCGGCATCGGCGTCGTTGTGGCACTCATGCAGAGCACGGGCATCACATGGCAGGGGCTGATCGCCTTTACCGTGTTCAATATGCTCACCGTTCCCTGCCTTGCGGCGGCGGCAACCGTTCGCGCGGAAACGCCGAAAGGCAAATTCCGCAACACGCTCGCATTCTGGTTCATCACATCGTTTGTCACTTCGTCATTGCTCTATTGCATGCTCAGCTGGTGGTGGACGGTATTGATCGTCGCGGCAGCCATTGCGATCGTCGTCGCGTTCTTTGTTCTTCGGAACAGGGGAAAGATCCGTTTTTCACGCAAAAACAAGAAAAACGCGATGAATGAATAAGAAAAACGCGATGAATGAATAAGAAAAAACAGATGCACGGAAAAAAAGCGTTGCACGAATGAGAAAAAAGCTCCGATTCGGAGCAAAATAAAAAAAGGCGGAAAACGCCGCGGAAAGGGAGCAATTATGGCAAATTTATTGATGTCGGCGGCGGGAACGGCAGTGACCGTTGTCATCGGAGTGGCGGCCGCGGCACTCGTGGTCGGCACCGTGATCGTGCATTTTGTGCGGAAAAAACAGGGAAAAGGCGGCTGCGGCGGCTGTGCGGGCTGTTCGGGTTGCAGTGCCTGCTGTTCTTCCCGCCCGAAAAAGAAAAATAAAGAGAAAAAATAAACAAAATCACCCCTTGCATGAACAAGGGGTGATTTTGTTTGGCGTTGATCTTATAAAACATGTTAAAATGGTATACGCGGTTTCATGGTCTATTCCAAAACAATGTACCAAAAGAAAGCACAAAATTTCAGAAAAATTATTCAAACGCAAAAACCGCAAACACCATTCCATTAAAAATTCAGAATCCGCAAGATAAACTTTATTCAGATGATCTGTAAAATAAAGCATTTGAGGTAAGAAGTTTCGTCAGCGGCGAGCAGGGCAGGGTGGTCGGGCGATTGCATGCGCGTTTCCAAGATCCTTGCCTTTCTTCCGCACGATTGCGCGCTTTCGGTCAGCATTTTTTCAAAGAGAGTCGGCGTCATGTAATGCGAGCAGGAACAGGTGATCAGAAATCCGCCCGATCGTATGAGTTTCATGGCGGAAATGTTGATGTCTTTGTAGCCGCGGAAGGCGTCTTTGACCTCAGCGGCGCTCTTGCAAAAGGCGGGCGGATCGAGAATGACGGTATCAAACATTTTTCCTTCAAGGCGGAAGGTACGCAAGGCATCGAATACGTCGACGCAATCGGTGCGAATATTAGCAAATCCGTTGAGACGCGCGTTTTCTTCCACGTTATCCAAGGCAAAGCGGGAGATATCGAGGGCGGTGACGCTCTTTGCCGCAGTGGCGGCGTTGAGCGAAAAACCGCCGCTGTTGCAGAAGCAGTCGAGGACATCGGCGCCCGCGCAGTAGCGGCGGACGGCAAAGCGGTTTTCTTTCTGGTCGAGGAAGTATCCCGTTTTCTGGCCGCACTTTACGTCCACGCGCATGGAAAGCCCGTTTTCGCGGACGAGAATGGAGTCGGGCACGTCGCCGCAGAGCGTTTGATTTTCGAGAGGGAGCCCTTCTTTGCGGCGCACGGCAACGTCGCCGCGCAGGTAAATGCCTTTCGGGGAAAACAGTTCTGAAAGAGCCTGTACGACCCAATCCTTTCGCTTATCGACGCCGAGCGAAAGGCATTGGAGAACAAAATAATCCGCGTACCGATCGATGATGAGGGCAGGCAGATCGTCCGCTTCGGCAAAGACGAGGCGGTAGCAGTCGGTGTCCTTTTCCGAAAAGAGTTTTTTTCGGAGAGCAAAGGCATTTTCGATGCGTTTTCGATAGAGAGCGGGGCCGTCTTCTTCCTGCGAGCGGATAAAAATGCGCACGAGAATTTTGGAAAGATGGTTGATATAGCCCTTTCCGATGAAACGGTTATCCCGGGAATAGACTTCGGCGAGAGAGCCGTTCGAATCTTTTCCTTCGATTTTTGCAACCTCGTTGGCAAAAACCCAGCTGTGTCCGTGCTGAACGCGTTTTTCTTCTCCTTTTTTCAAAAATACCTGATAGGGCATACAGACCTTCTTCCGGCCGAGAAAGAGCGGCCGTAAAATACTTTGTTGCGTCGGAAAATTGCCGACGCAAAAAGTATAGCAAAAAAGAAGGAAAAACGCAACCGTCGCCGCGAGCTTTCCGCAAACGCCTTGACAAAAGCGGGCAAAACGATTAAAATGAAGGGCATACACGTTCTTTTTTTGATTTTACGGCAGTACAATAAACGGGAGGTGCATGCGGCAGTGTGGGCAGATGAGATAAAAAGATACGACGTGCGGCAGCTGAAACAACTTGCCGCACAGCTTCGGGAAGAGATGATCGGGGCGGTCAGGGAAAACGGCGGACACTTAGCTTCCAATCTCGGTGCGGTGGAACTGATCCTGGCGCTGTATAAAGCGTTTGATTTTCCCGAAGACAAGCTGCTTTTCGACGTAGGGCATCAGGCCTATGCGCACAAGCTTCTGACGGGAAGGAGCCTCAGCGATCTTCGCAAGAAAGGCGGCGCGAGCGGATTTCCCGATCCCGAAGAGAGCGAATACGATACATTTGTTGCGGGGCACAGCGGAAACTCGCTGGCGGCCGGTATGGGGCTTTGTTTTGCCCGCGATCTTCGCGGCGAAAACTACAAAGTGATTTGCCTGATCGGGGATGCGTCGCTTGCCAACGGAATGGCGCTGGAAGCCATTTTTGCTTCGGAGCAAAAACCGAAAAATTTCATCGTCGTATTGAACGATAACGGAATGGCCATCGACAAGACCAATTCTGCGCTGTACCGCTCCCTTTCCAAAGCGACGGCGCGCCGCTGTTATCGGAAATTCAATGCGTTTCTCGATAAAAAATTGCGCACGACGAGTGCTTTCGGCCGAAAACTGCGCCGTCTGAAATATACGGTCAAGGGCTGGATGAACAAAAACTACTTCTTTGAACGGTGCGGGTTCAAATATGTGGGGCCTGTCGACGGGCATGACCTTACCGAATTGACGGGCGTGCTTTCCGAACTGGAAAAGATCGAAGATCCCGTATTGCTGCACGCGATCACGGTCAAAGGGAAGGGCTTTGAAGAGGCGGAAAAAGACCCTACGCGCTACCACGGCGTAGGCAAGAACTTTGCGGAGAGCGAAAATTCTTTTTCGGTCGCGCTCGGCAGATTGCTTTCCGCGCGCGCGGAGAGCGATCCGTCGCTCGTTGCGGTCACGGCGGCGATGTCGGACGGCGTAGGTCTTACGGAATTTTCGGAAAAGTTCCCCGATCGTATCATGGACGCGGGGATCTGTGAAGAGGCGGCAGTCACGATGGCGGCCGGTATGGCGCGGGGAGGACTTTCTCCCGTCGTGTGCCTGTATTCCACCTTTTTACAGCGTGCTTTCGATCAGATCGTGCACGATGTCTGTATCCCGAAACTTCCCGTCCTTTTCTGTATCGACCGCGCCGGGTTTGTGGGCGCGGACGGTAAGACGCACCAAGGACTTTTGGATATATCGGCGCTTCGCGCCGTTCCGAACCTGAATCTGTTTGCGCCGAAGGACTGCGCGGAACTTTCCGACGTGTTTGATTATGCGCGGAGCAAAGGTCTTCCTGCCGCGATACGGTATCCGAACGGGTATGCTCCGAATCTCGGCGGCCGCTATAAAATTTCCGATTACTATTTATGGGAAACTCTTTCCGAGGGTGACGGCGTGGTCGTATTGGCGTGCGGCGCGCGGGCGGTCGCACGGGCGCTGGAAGCCAAAAAAATTGCGGGCGTTGCGAACGTGCAGGTCGTCAACTGCCGCTCGGTAATGCCGTTGGATACAAGGCTTCTCGATTATTTTGCGAATCGGAAGATCATTACGTTTGAAGAGGGGTACGAGACGGGCGGATTCGGCGCCGCGGTCGCCGAATATTACGCACAGAACAACTGCACCGTGCGCATGAAAATTATCGGAGCGCCGCGCGTATTTGTGCCGCATGCGACCGTTTCGGAACAGGCTCAAATGTATAAACTCACGGCTGCCGATCTTGCGCGCAAGATCCAGGCGTTCGATTCGCAGCCATAAAATCAGCCATAGAGGACAGTTATAAAGGTCAGCAATAGAGAACAGCCGTAAAGGAGAGGGAATGGACGAACAAAAAAAGACGGACGGGCAGGATTCGGGCTCCGTTTTAGAGCATGAAAAACCTTCCGTCAAAGAACCGGAAAAAGAAAACGAGATAAAAAACCGGAAGGAAGACATCGCCGCCGTACAGACGGCAGAGGAACCCTCGCTTGGCTATAAAGACAAAAAAGAGGTCGCGCGGGGCGGAATTCTCGGTTTTTTTATCGGCCTTGCGGTGATCGTGCCGGGCGTAAGCGGCTCTACGGTCGCCATACTGTTTCGGCTGTACGATAAACTCTTGTACGCGATCGGAAATATATTTAAGAAGTTCAAGGCATGCCTGTTGTTTTTGCTGCCGGTGGGGATCGGGCTTCTTATCGGGTTTGTGCTCGGCTTTTTTGCCGTGCAGAAACTCATCGACGCCGTTCCGTTTCTTGTGATCGGTTTGTTTGCGGGACTGATGCTGGGTGCGGTGCCTGCGGTCACGGCGGAAGTAAAGGGCGCAAAAAAGACGCCGTTTCGCATGGCTTTGTTTTTTATCGGGCTGGCGATACCCGTCGTTGTCGGGTGTGTGTCGGCGCTGTGCTCGGCGGGGAGCAACACCCTTGAAAATCTCGGTATTTTGGAATACCTTCTCTTTCTTGTATTGGGAGCGGCGGTAGCCGTCACGCAGATCGTGCCGGGGCTGAGCGCATCCGCGCTTTTGATGATGGCCGGTTATTTTACGGTGCTGATGGAGTCCGTCCATCTTTCGTATTGGCAGCAAAACCCTCAGATTTTCGGCGTATACGCCTGTCTGATTCTCGGGTTTGCGGGCGGGTTGATCGGTTTTTCCAAAGTGCTTTCCGCGCTTTTCAAAAGGCATCGGAAGACCTCGTTTTTTGCGATCTGCGGCCTTTCGATCGGGTCGGTCATCACGATGTTTTTCAATCCGGACGTTTATGCCGTCTATTGCGGATGGGCAGAAAACGGCGTGGTGTGGGCAGACATGATCTTAGGGATCCTTCTCTTTTTTGCGGGAGCGGTCTTATCCTTCTGGTTTGTGCGATACGAACGGCGGAAGGCCTCCCCGTTGAACCGAAAGGCGTAAAAACAGAAAAATTATAAAAAATAAAGATACAAACGAAGCCGCCGTGCAGAAAGCACGGCGGCTTCGTTTTTTAATAAAAATTACAAAGGTATAAGTTGCATAAAGAAAACCCGAAAACGAAAAGTATTCGCGGCGGACAGAAAAAAATTTTTTTGAAATACAGGTTATTATTTTATAATTGACGCGCGCGAAGGGGGAATAAAAAACATTTTTTATTACAAAATAATGACAAGAGACAGAAAAATTTTTTACAAAGCGCGGCTATAATAAGAGGCACAAAGGAACAAGGAGAAAGTAAAAAAATGAAGAAGATTATTTTGGCAATCGCATCGCTCATGTTGGCGTGCGGAATCGGGTTTGCGGCAGTCGGCTGCGGCGCGGGTGACGGATATGCGATCAACGTATCGGGCGGCGGTTCGGGCGTCGGCATTGAAAAGGCGAAAGACGGTACGACCGATCTTGGCATGGCGTCCAAGAAAGTGGAAGGCAAGGATGCGGAAGGCCTTGAAGTTTATGCGATCTGCCAGGACGGAATCGCGGTAGTTGTTCATAAAAACAACGGTGTAGGCAATCTGACGACGGCGCAGTTAAAGGATATTTATACGGGAGAGATCACCGATTGGTCGGAGATCGAAGGCGCAACGGCGACGGGCAAAATTGCGATCGGTCAGCGTGAATCCGCGTCGGGAACGCGCAGCGCGTTTTTGGAACTTTTGGAGATCAAAGACGAATCGACGCTGGCACCGGCGGCGAACGAAGCGACGAGCACAGGCGCTATGATCACCTATGTGGCGGGCAATCCTGCGGCGATCGGATACATTTCATTGGGATCACTCGATTCGACGGTTAAGGCAGTCAAAGTAAACGATGTAGAAGCGACGACGGCGAACGTACTTGCCGGAACGTACACGCTTGCGCGTCCGTTCAACGTGATGTACAAAGCGGGAGAGCTGGAAAAGAACGACCTTCTCAAAGATTTTCTGGTCTTCTTAAAGAGCAGCCAGGCGCACGATATCATCGTAGACGAAGGGTATGTGAGCGGGCTTGCTTCGGCACCGGAATACAAAGTACCCGAGACATTGCCGAAGACAAAGTCGCTCGACATGCAGGGATCCACATCGGTACAGCCCTTGATGATCGTACTGAGCGAAGCGTACTGTGAATTGCTCAATGCGGCCGCAAAATAAAGAAAAAAGCGGCAATGCGTGGCAGGAAAACGAAATTTGCGGGCTGAAAGATCAGCCCGCATTCTGTCTGTAAACAGTAAGAAGAGGAAGCGGAATGAAAGAAGAAAAAGGGTTGCTGGCGGAAAACGGAAAAGAAGCGGGAGCGGCATACGCGGTGAACCGAAAAGCGCTTGTCAAAGAAGCGGCGATGAAAGTATTGTTTTTGGTTGCGGCGAGCGTGTTTGTGGCGGCGGTTCTGGTGATCTGTGTCTATTTATTTGTATTGGCGATACCTACGATCGGGGAGATCGGTTTTATAAAATTTGTATTCGGGAGCACATGGCTTCCGTCGAACGGGCTGTACGGGATCGGCACGATGATCGTCGGCACGAGTTATGCGACGGCGGGCGCGCTGCTGATCGGGGTGCCTCTCGGGTTGCTGGTGGCGGTGTTTCTGGCCTTTTATTGTCCGAAGCCGTTGTACGCGGTTTTGAAACCCGTCACCAATATACTGGCGGGGATCCCTTCGATCGTGTACGGATATTTCGGGTTGGTAGTCATTGTTCCCTTGGTTCGGGAGGCGTTCGGCGGCGGCGGAACGAGCCTGCTTGCGACGGCAATCGTATTGGGGATCATGATTTTGCCGACGATCATCAGCATCACGGAGAACGCGCTCCGCGCCGTACCGAAAAGTTATTATGAAGGCTCGGTGGCACTGGGCGCCACCAAGGAACGCGCCATTTTCCGCACGGTGTTTCCTGCGGCGAAATCGGGCGTGGTCACCTCGATCATTCTCGGGCTTGGGCGCGCGTTCGGGGAAACGGCGGCGGTGGTACTGATCTGCGGCAACGTGGCGCAGTTTCCGGACAGTCTGCTCGATCCGATCCGCACGCTTTCTTCCAACATTGCGGCGGAACTCGGGTATGCGACGGGTCTGCATCGCGACGCGCTCATCGCGTGCGCGGTCGTGCTGTTTGTATTTATTCTGCTCATCACGGTGATCGTGATGCTGCTGCGCAGGAAACAGAGGTAAAAATATGGCAAAAGCATTGGTATTAAAAGAAGGGGAAGTGGATACCCGCAATATTGTGCCCATCAACCGTCAGAAATTTTCGGATAAGCTGCGCGCATATCTGCACAGACCTTTTTCGTTTCTGGCGTTGCTGCTCGTCATTCTTGCGACGGCGATCACGGTCGGCGTGGTGATCTGGATTTTAGTGTATGTTCTGATGCAGGGGCTTCCCTATCTCAAACCGGAAATGTTTGAATGGCGCTGGACGAGCAAAAACATGTCCATGTTGCCGTCATTGATCAATACGCTGATCATTGCATTGATCTCATTGACGGTGTCGGGCGTGATCGGTGTCTTTGCGGCAATTTTTATGGTGGAATATGCAAAATCCACCAACCTGTTTGTCAAGATCGTGCGCGTGGCGGCGGAGACGCTTTCGGGCATTCCGTCCATCGTGTACGGAATTTTCGGAATGATGTTTTTCGTGGAACTTTTGGGCTGGGGCTTGTCCCTTCTCGGCGGTGCGCTGACGATGTCTTTGATGATTCTGCCGCTGATTATGCGCACGACGGAAGAGTCGCTGCTGGCGGTGCCGGATTCCTTTCGGGAAGGAAGCTACGCACTGGGCGCGGGCAAGCTCAGAACGATTTTCCGGATCATTTTGCCGGCGGCAGTGCCGGGGATCGTATCGGGCGTGATACTGGGGCTTGGGCGCGTCGTGGGCGAAACGATGGCGCTCGTGTATACGGCGGGATCGGCCTATAATATCCCGTTGCCCGCGGAAGTGATGACGCAAGGTTGTACGCTCACGGTGTATATGTATTCGCTGATCGTGGAGGGCAACAAGTATGCGGGGCAGGCATGGGCAGTGGCAGTCGTGCTGATTGTGCTGGTGGTGCTCATCAATGCCGCGGCGGAGTTTGTAGGAAAAAAGTTGAAGAAGGAGTATTGAACGGTGGAAAAAGATAAAACAGTCGAAAGAGCGGATAAGTTCAACGTGCGCGATCTGAACTTGTATTACGGCAGGTTTCAGGCGCTCAAAAATATTTCCATGGACATCAAAGAGAAAGAGATCACGGCATTCATCGGGCCGTCCGGGTGCGGGAAATCGACCTTCCTGAAGACGCTCAACCGCATGAACGATCTCGTTGCGGACTGCAAAATCACGGGCGAAGTGCTGATCGACGGCGAAGATCTGTACGGGAAAGTGGACATCAATGTACTGCGCAAGCGCGTGGGCATGGTTTTTCAGAAACCGAACCCTTTTCCGATGAGCGTATATGACAACATTGCGTACGGTCCCAAGACGCACGGGGTAAGAAAAAAGGCGGTTTTGGATGAAATCGTGGAACGGTCGTTAAAGCAGGCGGCGATCTGGGATGAACTCAAAGACCGTCTGAAAAAATCGGCGCTCGGGCTTTCGGGCGGACAGCAGCAGCGGCTTTGCATCGCGCGGGCGCTTGCGGTGGAGCCGGAAGTGATTCTGATGGACGAACCGACCAGCGCGCTGGATCCGATTTCGACGAGCAAGATCGAAGATCTTGTACAGAAACTGAAAGAAAAATACACGATCGTCATGGTGACGCACAACATGCAGCAGGCGGCGCGGATCTCGGACAGAACGGCGTTTTTCCTGCTCGGGGATCTGATCGAGTATGACGAAACGGATCACATATTTGACCGTCCGAAAGACAAGAGGACGGAAGACTATATAACGGGGAGGTTCGGTTGATATGGTACGCAAAGTATTTGACGAACAGCTTCTGGAGCTGAAAGAACTGCTGATCAAGATGGGGGAGCTGAACTGTGAAGCGATCGCCGACGCGGTGACGGCGCTGGAAACGCAGGATACGGAGCTGGCGCGCCGCACAAAGGGGGTGGAGACGCTGGTAGACGAAAAGGAACAGCAGATCGAGCGCCTTTGCCTCAAACTGATTTTGAAACAGCAGCCGGTGGCGAGCGACCTTCTCTTTATCACGAGCGCGATGAAGATGATCACGGACATGGAGCGGATTGCCGATCAGGCGGTGGATATTTCCGAACTGGTCATCAAGATGAGCAGATTGCCGTATGCGGAGGCAGTCGCCGAGATTTCGGAAATGGCGGAGCAGGTACAGGAAATGGTGCGCGGAGCGACGCAGTCGTTTGTCGACCGTGACGGCGAAAGGGCAAAGGCGGTGTGCCGCAACGATGACCGTGTGGACGATCTTTTTGACGTCATCAAGCAAAAACTTACGGGGATCGTGCATCGCGACGTGGAGGTCGAAGAAAACGGCGAACAGGCGCTGGATATGCTCATGGTGGCAAAATATCTCGAAAAGATCGGCGATCATGCCTCCAACATTGCCGAATGGGTTTTATTCATGATCACGGGCGAGCATAA
>CASEFE010000015.1 GCA_949287105.1 uncultured Bacillota bacterium | reverse complement strand
CGACTTATTGGAAAAGCGCGGCGGCTTTATCAACGAAAAGCTGCTTTCGGAAAGGCTGGGTATACCTGTGTTATGTATTTCCGCACATCGAAAAAAGGATATTCGCCGAGCCCAAAACTGTCTTGCCGCAGTCATGAAAAGGCCCAAAACAACGGTATCGCAGATCAATTTTTCCGAGGTATTGGAAGGGGCGTATCTTTCCGGAGCAGAAACGGAAAGTGTTGCAGAAAAAATTTTATATAATAAGTTTTTTGCGTTGCCGCTTTTTCTGTTGGCGATTCTGACCACTTTTTTTCTTGCATTTGCAAAAAACATGCCCGGAGTGCTGTTAAAGGATTTATTTGAAAAATGGATCTGTGAAGATCTCGGCGGATATTTGGCAAGCAAAACGGCGCAAACGGGAGCGGTTGCAGCCTCAGAGTTTCTGCGCTCAATGATGACGGGGGTAGGATCAGTGCTTTCTTTTGTGCCGCAGATCGCCATTTTATATTTTGCGTTATTTTTAATGGAAGAGAGCGGATTTATGTCGGCTTTGGCGTTTATGACGGACGGATTATTTCGAAAAGCGGGGCTGACGGGACGGGCGGTGTTTTCCATATTGATGGGGTTTGGATGTACGGCGGCGGCCATTTTAACGACGCGCGGGTTAGAAAACAAGCGCCTGCAAAAACGTGTTATTCTGATTTTGTGTTACATATCATGCAGTGCCAAAATGCCGGTATACCTTGCGATTGCCTCCTCTTTTTTTGAGCATTCTTTTTTTGTTTTGATTTGTATTTATCTGGCAGGCGTGATTTTAGCGTTTTTTGCCGCATTTGCTGCGGGAAAGGTATATCGGGGCGAAGAAGAGTTTGTAATGGAGATAGCGCATTTACAGTTTCCGTCTTTGCGGCTTGCCTGCAAATCGTTGCTATTTTCGATAAAACAGTTTATAATGAAAGTAGCAACGGTCATCGCGGCATTTTTGATTGTCGCGTGGGTTATGCTGTCTTTTTCTTTCCGGTTTGAATATGTGGGCACGGGAGAAGAAAGCAGCATGCTTGCGGTGCTTTGCAGAGGATTAAAATATTTATTTTATCCGATGGGAATCACGCAGTGGCAGGTCGCATTGTCGGCGGTAGCGGGCCTTGTGGCAAAAGAGAGTGTTGCGGGAATGCTGGCTCTGTTTTACGGAACAGATCTGACAATGGCGATGTCTGCGCCTTCCGCACTTGCTTTTTTATTGTTTATCATGACCTGTTCGCCCTGTGTATCGGCAATAGCCGCGACATCGCGTGAGGCAGGCGGAAAATGTGCGGTCATTTTTGCCATAGGGCAAACAGTTATAGCTTTTTTAGCTTCCTATGCGTTGTATTTTATGCTGATGTACGGGGCGGCTGCGGCGGTTTTATTGGCGGCTTGTTTGCTTTTGTCGAGCGGCGTTGTACTAATGATTCGGAGAGTACGAGATGCAAAAATTTATCGTGAAAAAACCACAAAAGCTGAAAGATTTCACGGACGAAAATTACGCACAAGGTTCCTTTGCTTTTTCTCGTCTTCTTCGCGATCGCGACGTAAGGGTAAACGGAGAAAAAGTGTCGGAAAACGTGATGCTGTCCACGGGAGACGAAGTTACGTATTATACTTCGGAGCGGGAGGAAAGAAAAATTTTCTATCGCGAAGTGTATCGGGACGAAAATGTATTGGTCGTCGATAAATATCCCGGGGTAAATTCGGAGGCGATATTTTCGGCACTTGAAAAGCAGAATATGCGTCCTGTACACCGATTGGATCGGAACACGGCGGGAATTATGATTTTGGCTTGCAACGAAGAGGCAGAAAAAGAATTGCTTTTTGCATTTCGTTCAAGGAAAGTGGAAAAAATATACGAAGCGATTTGTTTTCATTCCTTTATAAAAAAGGAAGATGCCTTGCGGGCGTATTGGAAAAAAGACGATCAAGCGGCGCGTGTGTTTATCAGTGAAAAGCCTTGTTCGGGAGCGGAGGAGATCCGCACGGATTATAAGGTTTTGCAGGAATTTGGAGAATATTCATTGGTAAAAATATGTTTACACAGCGGGAAAACGCATCAGATACGTGCGCATATGGCGTTTATCGGTCATCCGATTGCCGGGGATCAAAAATACGGCGATGAAAGGTTGAATAAAAAATACCATATCAAGCGCCAGATATTGGTGGCAAAGCAGCTTTCGATCCATTCGGACGGAATTTTGCGAGGTTTAGACGGGAAAGTATTTGAATCGGCATTTGAAGCAAAAATGCCATAAAAAGAAATACAAAGAAAGGCAGAAAAGTTTTTTCTGCCTTTCTTTGTATAATAAAATACTATGGGCTTTGCGGGTTACGATTTTTATACGATCGTTAGCGGAAATTATTAAAAATACGAGCAATAATTTTTTAAGGTTAAATTATATAAACACAAAAAGAGAGGATTTTTTTGGCAAAATAAGGGTTATTGACAATTTAATAAAAAAGTGATATAATCTAATTAAATTTTAGTTGGAGGGAAAGATGAAGAAGGGAAAAGCTGTTTTATTGGCAGTTTGCATGTTTGTTTTTGTTGCGGTAGGTTTATTGGTCGGTTGCGGCAAAGAAAAAAAGCAAGACAGGGAAATGGACACGAAAATCGTAGAAATTTTTCAGGATTTTGACGGGTCTTTGTATGTAGAGCTTGAAAATTATCGGCATGAAGATTATGAGCGTAAAGGTTGGGGACAGGAAGAAACTTCGATGGAGTTTTCTCTCGATGGCGGCAAATCATGGCAAATGTGGACGCTTAACACTTCATTGTACGAAAATACGGGCAAAGGAATTTATACTGTGATGAGTCCCGATTATAATTCGGACTATACGGCGATCACGGGCTTCACCTTTGCGGCGTATGATGGTACTTCTTATCATTTTGATGTAGGTGACAGCGTTGTTGTAACTATTCGCATTCCGGAGTCAGATAAATATGCTGCCAGCGCGAGCATTCATTCGGAGAGCTATGTATTGAAAAGAAACAGCGTAATACTGGGAGAGATATTCTGCGAAACTATGATCAATGGCGGCGAGCTTCAAGATAAGACATTTTTGAACGAATTTCCGAGTACTGCTTATTCAGCCAAAGACGGTGCTTTTGTTCCGTATTATGATAATGGGACTGTAAAATTTGGTATTGCAACGATTACGGAGGAAAACGGAGAGAATCTGATCCAGTCTGTGAAATGGGCGGATGAACAGACTGAAACCGAAAAGCAGGAGGTAAGCATATTTGAATACAGGATCATCAAGCCGATATCTTTCGATGCGGATAAAGTTTACGAATCTGATGTATGGTATGATACGAGCACGCGTGAAAAGGATTTTGATCGTCAGGCTGTATGGACGACGGTTCCCGCAGAAGGGATTATACTTTCCGATGTGACCGAAGAGAATGATATCTGGGAATTTACGATACTGAACGGAACTTCGGAATTGGACGGGAAAAAGTATGAGATTCATACGACGTATACGTCCATTGTGATCAGTATTCGGGCAAAAGCGAGCGCGGACGCGGTGGCATCTGCATCAATAGCGTTTGAAGTGATTTTGCGGCAAGAAAGCAACAACGTTTTAGTTGAAGAACATTAGGCTGCATAGAGAAAATGATTCGGAAATAGTTGATACTATTCTTGTTTTGTGCGCAATATTTTTGTAAAAAGAAAGGACATGTCTTCGTCGGAAGACATGTTTTTTTATTTAGGTAAGATAAGTGTGTTGTATAGAAGATAAAATTCGACTTTGTGCGTCAAGTGTTTCCAAAAAAAACCTTTGTTTTGGAGATATAATGATTGCAAAAAGAGGAAGGCACGTTATGATTGTTTATCTTGACCTGCTGATTCTCGATAATTTTTGCGCAGATGCCGCACTGTTGTATTGTGCGGTGAAAACGGTAAAAGGATCTGCCGGACTTATTCGTATTTTGCTTGTGTCTTTGCTGGGAACGGCATTAGGAGTAGGATATACGATCTTTACTTTGTATTATACAGTACCGGTGGCTGTTGATATCATAATCAAGTATGGTGTTGCAGCGATATTGCCGTTTCTTGCGGCAAAATTTAAGAGAAAGAGGACCTATGTGCTTTGTTCACTGGCGTTTATCGGTTATATGTTTGCTTTTGCCGGATTGCTGACAGCTTTTTTTTCGCAAGCCGAAATGGCGAAGCAAGGGGCATTGACGTATACGATAGCAGGATTACCGTCAGGGGTGCTTGTGGGGGCTTGTGTATTTTTTGCTTTTGCGGCCGTAAAGATTTGTTCACATCTTATGCGGCACGGAAAAGCAATATCGGCTTCTTTTTCGTGTAAACTTGTTTTGGAAGGGCAAAGCGTTGAGACAAAAGGTTTTATAGATACGGGTAACAGGCTTTGTGATAAGCGAGGAAAACCGGTAGCGGTGGCTGAGCGCTCTGTTGTGCTTGCGTTGTTAAAAGACAGGCTGTTGACCGGGCATACGCCTTCTGAAAAAATAGCGGTACATACAGTGAATGGAATTTCTCTGATGACAGCATTCAAAATTGATGCTTTGGAGATATATTATGAAAATCGCGCGAATATAATAGAGGATGTGACGATCGCGGTTAGTCCGCAACCGCTTGCGGGAGAATACGGAATTATATTGCCGCCGCCGTTCGCGCGGGAAGAAGAGTTTGAAAATCGGAGGTGAAAAAATGCTGGACAGTTTGAAAGCGCGTATCACGGCGTTGATTCGAAAATTGCAAGGGGATGAAAATGTATTAGATTACATATGCGGCACCGAGGCTTTGCCTCTTCCGTATACCGCGGAAGAGGAATCTCAATTATTGGGTAGGTTATCGGAAGGCGACGAAAACGTAAAATCTTCGTTGGTGGAGCATAATCTTCGGTTGGTTATATATATTGCGCACAAATTTGATAATACCGGCGCCGATTCGGATGATCTCGTATCCGTCGGAACAATTGGGCTGATCAAAGCGGTAAATTCGTTTAATCCGGACAAAAAGATCAAATTGGCTACGTATGCTTCGCGCTGTATTGAAAACGAAATACTGATGTATTTGCGTCGGTTGGTTCGATTGCGGAGTGAAGTATCGTTTGATGAACCTCTCAACACCGATTGGGAGGGAAATGAGTTGTTGCTTTCGGATATACTCGGAACGGACAGCGATACCGTATATAAAGATATAGAATCGGGCGTGGAAAAAGATCTTTTGCGTGGGGCATTATTGAAATTGCCCGAAAGGGATCGCCGGATTATGACAATGCGCTTCGGATTGAATGGCGGAGAGGAGAAAACACAAAAGGATGTAGCGGATCTGCTTGGAATATCGCAGTCGTATATTTCACGGTTGGAAAAAAAGATCATAGCGCGTTTAAAGAATGAAATCAGCAAGATGATTTGAAAAAGATAAAAGCGTGAAAAGATTTTTCGGATAAACGGAATAAAAAGCGAAAGCGGGGCGCATACTGAACCTGCGTAGTACATAACTTTGCGGAGGTAAATGTTATGCAGCAGAAAGTTGAGATTTGCGGGGTGGATACGTCCGGCTTACCGAAATTGACGGCAGAAGAAAGTGAAGCGCTTATGAAGAGACTGAAAGAAGGTGATCGCGAAGCGCGTGAACAATTTATTGTGGGAAACATGCGTCTTGTTTTGTCTTTGGTCAAGCGTTTTTGGGCAAAGGGGGCAAACTCGGATGACGTATTTCAAGCGGGATGTATCGGGCTTTTAAAAGCGATCGATAATTTTGATCTTGAAGTGGGGGTACGTTTTTCCACGTATGCAGTACCGATGATTATCGGGGAGATCAAGCGTTATCTTCGGGACGGAAATTCTTTACGAGTAGCACGAAGTATCCGGGATACGGCATATCGCGTTCTTAAAACGCGGGAAAAACTGGAAGAAGAGGCGAAGGAAGCCACGATCGAGAAAATAGCCGAGGCTATGAATGTTCGGGAAAGGGAAGTGGTGTATGCCTTGGATGCGATATCGGATCCGGTTTCGTTATTTGATCCTGTGTACAATAAATCGGGCGATGCGCTTATGCTGATGGACCAGATCAGTGATGAAAAGAACAACGACGAAGTCTGGACGGAACATGCGGCGTTGTCAGAAGCGATGGAGCGATTGGGCGAGAGAGAGCGCAAAATATTGTTTCTTCGCTACTATGAAGGTAAGACACAGACGGAAATTTCTTCAGAAGTAGGAATATCGCAAGCGCAGGTATCGCGCTTGGAAAAGAATGCGATCAGCGAAATAAGGCACAATATCGCAAGTGATGCGTAAAAGATAAAAATAAAGCAAAAGTCTCTGCGGCTGAATTGCCGCAGAGACTTTTGCTTTTTAAGGCGCTTTTAAGAGCGGTTAAAATGTTTACGGTATTGGAGCGGAGTTACATGGCAAATTTTCCGAAAGGAATTATAAAAATAATTTTCCGTTTGAAAACCGACTTGGTATGCGATTTGGGAAACTTTCATCGAAGTATTTTTTAAAAATTGTTTTGCGATAGCGATACGTTTTTCCATGACAACTTGTGAAAGAGGAACTCCGTAAAGTTTACAGATGATGCGGGAAGTGTGTCTTTCACTGAGGTGTAGTTGTTCGGCTACATAAGGTAATGAAAGATCGTTTTTGAATTCGTTTGCAATGATCGTTTCAAGAATAGAGGCATATGTACTTTCCTTTTCCATGCAATTGTGAGTTGGCTTTGGTTTGAAATCAGAACATGCGTTTTGAAAGATTTCAAAAAATAAAAGATAAAAAAGATGGAAAAGTTTGTCTTGAAAAAAAGAATCCGGAAATTGAATAATATTAAAAATTTTTTCTGTATAAAAGTCAATATCGGGAGTAAAGGAAAAAAAGAACGGTTCATTTTTTTCAGATTTTTTTTCGAGCATTGCGAACAATCCCATTGTTTGTGTGTAATTTTGTTTTTCTTCCAGTTCAACGGTCACGATGCAATTATCTTCGGAATCACAAGAAGAATAATGGTAAAATTTCGGGGGGATAATGACAATACAGTCGGAAAAAAACAGATTTTCTGTTGAAGTTGCGATCGTCAGCGTTCCATGTTTAATAAAAAAAATTTCATAATAATTATGATAATGCAAAGTCTGCAACAAAGTAATTTTGTCCGTATTATCGGAAAAGACATTGTGGTACAAATCGAATGAATTAATATGTACTTTTGTATCATCGATAAGAAAGGCAAACGAATCTTTTTTGGATAAAATAGTATTGCTTGTATTCATATTATCATTATAAAATATAATGTCGTAAAAAGCAAGTAATTTATTAAAAACTATACTTATAAGACATAAATTAAAAAAAGATGCGGAAATAAATGATTGTAAAAGTCATCTTAAAGTTATAAAATATAATGCAATGACCGCATAAAAAATTGGGAGAGAAAAGATGGCTTTGGCGTATGTTTTATTGAGCATTTCCAGCGTTATAGGCAGTTTGATGGCAGTATGCAGAAAATATTATCAAGGGAAAAGAGGTATTTCGCTTCAAGCCAATTTATTGTTTGCGGTAATCTATTCGTCGGTAATTGCACTTGTAACGTTTGTTATATATTTGGCGGAAGGCAAATATTTGACGGTGGATTTTTACACGGTTTTCCTGGCTTTCGGCATGGGAATGACGATGGTTATTTCCACGGTTCTGGGAATTGTAGCGGCAAAGTACGGAAGTCTGGCAATATTTGTGATGTTTTCCGTGTTGGGTTCTATTTGTGTTTCTTCTGTGTTTGGCGTGCTTTACAACAATGAAGGGGCGCAATTGAGCGTCTATGATTATATTTCCTATGTTTTGATATTAGGAATCGTTCTGATTTCTTATCTTACTGCGGACAAAAAAGTTACGCATAAAAAGAAATATTTCTTTATATGTATGCTGTCCTTTGTTTCGAACGGATTGGGGCTTCCGATATCGTCTTTGATCACCAATTACCGTCCGGATTTAACAACTTTCAACTTTCTGATGCTCAGTTCATCGATCAGTGTATTGTTGCTTTTGATTCCAACGGTTTTAAGTATACTCTATTTTCGGAAAAAGACGAAAGGTGAAGCATTGGTTATGGGAGAAACGGAACAAGAACCTAAGAGCAATGCAATCAAATGTTATTTGTTTGTGGTTTTGTATGGGGTCGGTTCACTTTTGACGAATGCAATTTCGATAGAGTGTGTAAAGTTGATTCCGATAGCGATACAATCGTCCTTGTCATTTGCGCTGACAATCATTATCACATCTCTGTTTGAATACATATTTTATAAGACGAAACTGACAAAATATTCTTTGTTGCAATTGATTTTAGCTGTTGTTTGCAGTATTTTGTTTTCGATTTGAAAAAAGTAAGGTCGGTAATGGCTATAAATTTCTTAAATGGTTGACAAACTGTCAATGATTTGCTAAAATAGACAGGCATGCAGGGATGGCGGAGTGGTCGATCGCGGCGGTCTTGAAAACCGTTGAGGTGAAAGCCTCCGGGGGTTCGAATCCCTCTCCCTGCGCCAAAGGGGATAGCGTTTGAACACTATTAAAAATGTGTTCAAGCGCTTTTTTCACTTCTTCGAGCCGAATGTCTGCAACTTCGGTTGCATTGCCCAGTTTGATATG
>CASEFE010000014.1 GCA_949287105.1 uncultured Bacillota bacterium | reverse complement strand
GAGCAATAAGTCAAAAGACACGAAACCGGAATTGATGTTGCGCAAAGAGCTTTGGCGTCGAGGATTACGTTATCGAAAAAACGTCAAAACTTTGGAAGGAAAACCGGATATCGTATTTTTGCGCGCGCAAATTGCTGTTTTTGTCGACGGCAGAATGTGGCACGGATATGATTGGAAAAATCAGAAATCTAATTTTAAAAGTCATCAAAATTACTGGATTCCTAAGATTGAGCATAACATAGAGCGTGACTTTTTTGTGACTCAAACTTTAATTTCCAATAATTGGCTGGTTTTGAGATTCTGGGATTTTGAAATTGAAAAAAATGTTGTAGAATGTGCTGATAAAATTGAACTAGCTTATAAAAATCGAAAACTTAAGAATTGATTTAATGTAAAAGGTAAAGTTATGACTGAATTTAGATTAGGTGAATTGTTTTGTGGGCCTGGAGGTTTAGCCTACGGAGCTACACATGCTTCTGTGGAAGGTTATAAAATTGTTCATGCGTGGGCAAATGATTATGATAAAGATACTTGTCTTACTTATACGAAAAATATATGCCCGGAAAGTCCTGAAACTGTAATTCACGGAGATGTAAGAAAAATTGATTTATCAGAACTCCCTCCCATTGATGCATTGGCTTTTGGGTTTCCATGCAATGATTTCTCTGTGGTTGGAGAACAAAAAGGATTCAAAGGAATATATGGGCCTCTTTATACTTATGGCGTGCAAGTCCTTAAAACTCATCGTCCTAAATGGTTTCTTGCGGAAAATGTTGGCGGCCTTCGTAGTGCAAATGAAGGCAATGCTTTCAATCAAATTCTTTCGGATTTAAAACAATCTGGATATAAAATTTATCCGCACTTATATTGTTTTGAAAAATATGGAGTCCCTCAAGCGCGCCATAGAGTAATAATAATAGGCATTCGAGAGGATTTGCCTTATGAATTTAAAATTCCAAGTCCTAACCCTTATAAAAACATCAATGTTAGCTGCCGGAATGCCATCGAAAATCCGCCAATTCCTCGTAACGCTGCCAACAATGAATTTACTAAGCAGTCCGCCGTGGTTGTCGAACGCTTAAAATACATTGCTCCTGGGCAAAATGCGTTTAATGCAGAATTGCCACCTGAACTGCAACTGAATGTTCGAGGCGCAAAAATAAGTCAAATTTATAAACGTCTTGATCCTGAAAAACCTGCATATACCGTAACAGGTTCTGGCGGAGGCGGAACACATATATATCATTGGAACGAACCCCGTGCGCTTACCAATAGAGAACGCGCAAGGTTACAAACTTTTCCTGATTCATATGTTTTCGAAGGCTCCAAAGAATCCGTTCGCAAACAAATTGGGATGGCCGTTCCTTGTCGCGGGGCGCAAATTATATTTGAAGCGGTGTTAAAAACTTTTGCTGGAATACCATATGAAAGTGTTGCCCCATCTTTGAAGGAGGACAATATAAATAATGATTAATACTTGGTGGGTTACTCGACCCAAAAGAAAACTTAATTCAATTCCGGAAGTTTTGGGAACTTTTGCAGAGATATCTCTTGATCAGGAATGGCAAGGGCAAAGAAGTACTCATCTCGTATTAGAGCAAGCGCTGGAAGATGCGAATCTTAAACGCAAAGGAGAACGTCGGGATCAGACTGGCGGAGGTGCACGTACATACCAAGCGTGGGTATCAAGTTTAGGGCTTATTTTTATTCAACAATCAACAGGTCAATTAAAGCTTACCCTTGCTGGTGAAGCAATTATTAACGGAGATCCTCCTGTTGCTATATTAAAAAATCAGATTTTGAAATACCAGTTTCCGTCCCCTTTTTCCTTAAGTCGAGGAGTTCAAGTATCTTTGCGATTTAAAATTCGTCCATTTCGCTTTTTGTTGCGATTGCTTGCAAATCCTGAGATTGAACACTTATCCGAAGAAGAAATTGCAAAGGTTGTTATTACGAACGCTGAAGATGAAACAGACGACTGCTATGAACGCATTGTAGCAAAGATAAAGACATTTCGAAAAGATGGGGATAAAAGCCTTGATGCTGATTTTTTCCAAAAATATGCGCCCAAAACTGGGGAAGTAAATCCAGATCATCCTTTTAGTCACTTGCTTGATATTGCGAATACTATTATAAACTGGATTGAATATACCCAGCTAGCTCAAAGAGATAGCGAAGATAGATTACTTCGCATTATCCCTGAAAAAATGGAAGAAGTTGTTTCCATCCTGTCGACCACACCTCCTTTTATTGATCGTCCTGGACAGCATGAATATTTTCAGAGAAAGTATGGTTTAGATCCAAAGCATCAAAAAGACACTCGAAATTTAACTGCAAGCCGCACAATCACGTCCGCAATGATCGAAGAACAAAAAGTACGAAATGCTTTTATTGTCGAGTCACTTAAAGCGCCTATTACAAAAATAACAGCAGAATTAATTAGTAGAATTGTTGAAAAAACCGGAACTCCGGAAAAAATCGTAGAAGAGATTTTGTTGCGCGTTTATCCCTATGGCGCAATTGGATCTTTCATGACACAATATTTTGATATGTCCATCAAAGGAAGAGATGAGGCAACAGAATTTGAAAAGGCAACAGTTGAATTATTTCGCAATGTGTTTAATTTTAAAACAAAACACATTGGGCCAATTGGGTTGACTCCCGATGTTTTACTAACATCTGACACAGCAAGCTATTGCGCAATAATTGACAATAAAGCATATAGCCGATACAGTATTGATAATGACCATCATAATCGTATGGTGAGCAATTATATCAAAGGTTTTAAAAATTATTGCGATTCAGCGTATCCTCTGGAATTCTTCACTTATATAGCAGGCGGGTTTGGCACCAATATTGATGCACAAATTAAAAAAATATATGATCAGACAGGGATTCCAGGAAGTGCTATTACAGCAACGGCAATTATTAAAATGGTTGAAAAACATCAGCAGGCTCCTTATTCACATGATCAAATAAAAGAGTTGTTTTCAAAAAATCGACTGATTGTTTTGTCGGATCTGTAAGATAAAGCAATTTTTAATATAAATTGCGGTATTGCCTCTCAAAAACTACCACGTGGCATTGGAGAAATTTATGAGTAATAGTATACCTGCATTAGTGACTCCGTCTGTGCTAAAATGGGCTCGTAACCTAGACGATCTAACCTTGAATGAGGTTGCCGAAAAACTAAAAATCAAAATAGATCTTCTTGAAAGCTGGGAAAAGGGAGACGCTCAACCTACGCTTGTTCAGGCAAAAAAATTGGCAAAGTGTTATCGCGTTCCATTTGCCTTCTTTTTCTTGCCTGATGAACCCAAAAAAGTAAAACGACTCGAGAAAATAGATTTTAGAACATTTGATAATAGCGGAATGGCTACAATGTCGCGTGAATTAAAATGGTTTTTGCGTGATATAGAGGAACGACGCGATGCCGTAATTGAACTGTATGAAACAAATGATTGGATCATTCCTAACCCTAATTTAGGATTTGATGTTAATCAAAACATAACTATTGACACGTATTTAAGAAAATACATTGGGTATACGGAAAACGTCCAAAAAAAATTTAGATCTCCTGAGGTTGCGCTACGCTTCGCCATTGAAGCTTTGGAAAATAAAGGATTTTTAATTTTCCAAGCATCGAAAGTACCGACAGAAGAAATGCGTGGATTGTCTATCGCTTATGATGAATTTCCAATCATTGCTCTAAATCGGAAAGATGAACCGAGCGCTCGATTGTTTACACTATTTCATGAATTGGTACACATTTTAACAAATACATCTGCAATTTGTAATCAAACAACAAATTTTACTTCAACGCAAAACCAAACTGAAATGTTTTGTAACCAAATCGCTGGGTTGGCATTAGTTCCTGAAACCATATTAATCAAAAATCATCAAATCAATAACATACGGCAATTTGGATTCAAGGATGCTTATGTTTCCTCCATTGCTCGTGATTTTGCGGTGAGCAAAGAAGTAATAATAAATAGATTATGGAAAATCGGAATTATTACAAAAGATGAATATTTTAATACATTAAGTAGATATTCTGAGGAATATCTGGTGTATAAACAAACTAAAAAGAAAGATGGATTTATTGCTCCCGCAATTGACAAAGGTACACAAGTCGGGAAGCTATATTCCAGAGCAGTTTTAGTAGCATATAACAATGAACGCATTAATGCAGTAGAAGCATCGAATTACTTGTTAGGATTACGCCCTAAACACTTTGAAAGACTGGAGAGGTGGTGCTTCTAATGAAATACGTATTTGATACCAATATTTTTATTAATTTACAAAGAAGGCAACCCATCGATTTGTATCCATCTCTATGGGAAAAACTTGATCAGTTTTTTAAGACAGGAGTTATTGTATCTAGTCAAGAAGTTTTTGATGAAATAACTTCTGGTAGAGATGAATTGGCTGACTGGGTTTTTTCAAGGAAAGAATTTTTTCTACCGACGGACTCCAATGTCCAAAAGAAAGCGAGAGAGATTCTGAAGGACTATCGAGGATTGATCGAGGGCGGTAAAAAAGCAAATTCAGCAGATCCATTTGTTATTGCTTTGGCCCAGATATTAAACGCAAAAGTTGTTACGGAAGAAGCTAAATCGAGCAATTTGATGTCGCCCAAAATACCTGATGTATGTGAAAGGCTTGGAATTGAGCACATCAGTTTTGTATCCTTTTCTAGAGAACTGCATTTACAATTTTAATTACATCATCAGTGAAATACATTCAAGAAAAATTTGGGAGGAATTTTTGATGGCAAGAATAAATATATCTGAAATGGAGAAAATTGAAAAATTAAGAAACAGTGTGCAAGAGGAAGTTCAGGCAACATATACAACATTTATAAGCAATGGAGAAAAGTATTTTCAGATCGATACATACGGAACCAAAGAGCGAGTTTTTTCAGGGAAAGTTAGTCAAGTAATTCAACTGGATAGGAAGAATGCTCAAGTACTCATTGATTTGCTTAAAACAGAATTTAATATAGCTAATTAGTATTGATACATTCCTTTTATATCTCAATAAAGTAAATTTATGTTTAATACGCACAAGGGCGCGCCATATCGGCACGCCCTGTTGCGTATAAATTTCCGGGTCCGTCATTCAAATGGTTTGAACGACAATTTTTGCGTGGGGTGGATCGTGGGGAAGATAGTCAAAATCCGGTGTTTTTGATGGTTTTTTAGTGGTTTTTAAGCAATATTCGGTAGTTTCGGGGTGCCTCT
>CASEFE010000013.1 GCA_949287105.1 uncultured Bacillota bacterium | reverse complement strand
TGCTTCGGGGATTTCGCAACAAGAAACGGTCTAGATCAAAAGACTCGTGAACTTCTGACGGTTGTAATGCTTGCAACGATGGGCGGTGTGGAATTACAGGTGCATTCGCATGTTATTGGTGCATTAAAAGTCGGAAATACAAAAGAGGAAGTGATTTGCGCACTTGTTCATGCGATGCCATACATGGGAATGCCGAGACTGTTCAATGCACTGAACTGCTGCAAAGATATACTCGAATAAGGAGAAATGAAAATGAAGGAAAATGAATTTGACAAGAAAAATTTGTTTGGAAAAGGAAAGGATAACACAGCTTATGCCCAATATTTTGTCGGAAAATCTTATCTTAATCCGTTGACGAGTTCAAATTGTAAATTGTTTTTTGCAAATGTGACGTTTGAGCCCGGATGCCGCAATAATTGGCATATTCATCGCGCGGACAAAGGTGGCGGACAAATACTGCTGTGCATTGCGGGTAGCGGATGGTATCAGGAATGGGGTAAGCCTGCAAGAAGTCTTGCACCAGGTGATGTGGTAGAAATTCCGGCGAATGTCAAACATTGGCATGGTGCAAAAAAGGATAGTTGGTTTTCGCATATTTCCGTTGAAGTGCCCGGTGAAAACACAAAAAATGAATGGCTTGAAGCATTGTCGCAGGAAGAATACGATCGTTTGAATAATTTAACCAGATAAATTTCCGGTCAAGGGAAGGAAAGCATCTTGTTCTGAGAGATGAAACAAATTGATGCAGTTTTATAAAATGATAGTTGTGTTTCAGATTATAGCAAAATAATTTTTAAGTAAATTTTTTGAAATTAAAAAAGTTTAGAACTTACAGCACGAAAACTGATCAAAAAATCCAATGAGTCGAAAAATTGGATGCAACAAGCTTACAGTTAAAGGAATTAAAAAAATAAAAATTTATATTGTAATAAGGTTGACAAAAAAACCGGGTTGCACTATACTAAAATAAGTTTTGAAAAAAACAGTTTTAATTAGAACAAAATGAGAAAAGAATAAAACAAATTATGGGGTAGGAATGGAAACGGCAAAGAATTTTTTGGAAAGTATGCGGTTGGTGATAACCGCTTATAACAGTGCATTGCAAAGAGTATGCAAGCATTATGAATTATCGATTTTAGAAGCCAAAATAGTCATATTTTTATTCAATAATCCGCAGTTGAATACGGCAGGGAATATTGTGGAAAGCAGCATGCTCTCGAAAGGAAATGTATCCCAGGCTGTAGAGCAATTAGTTAAGAAGGGATTGTTGGAAAGAAGGCCGGATGTAGAAGATCGTCGCCGCATTTATTTAGTTTTGCGGCCTTCTGCGGAACCTATAATCGATACGATACGTAGTGAATGGAATCATTTTTATCAGTGCCTATATGCAGATGTTACGGATGAGGAAAAGGAAAGCTGTGAAAATCTTCGAAAAAAGCTGATACGGAACGCAAAAATTTATTTGGAAAAGACGGGTAGAAGCGAGGCAAAAAAATGACTGAACATGGGCGCTTGAAAGAAGATCAGAGCTTAGAAGTATCTGAAAAAGATGAGAAAGAGTTTTTAGGAAAAGAACCTGTTGGCAGGTTGTTGTTAAAATTGGCACTACCTACAGTTGTGGCGCAGCTTATCAATATGCTGTATAATATTGTCGATCGTATTTATATCGGGCATATTCCGAAAGAAGGGCAGATGGCGTTGACCGGTTTGGGAGTATGTTTGCCATTGATATTGCTTGTATCTGCATTTGCGGCGCTCATTGCCAACGGAGGAGCGCCGCGTGCTTCCATTTTTATGGGAAAGGGGGATATGCAGTCGGCGGAAAAAACATTGGGGAATTGTTTTGTTGTGCAGATGATCATATCTGTTTTATTGACGGTGATTTTGCTGCTTTGGAACGAGCAATTTTTATGGTGGTTCGGCGCCAGTGAAGATACGATCGGTTATGCGACCGATTACATGAATATTTATGCAATCGGAACGATATTTGTACAGATAACATTGGGCATGAATGCTTTTATCACGGCGCAGGGCTTTGCCGGCACGGGAATGTTTTCTGTATTGATCGGCGCGGTGGCGAACATAGCTCTTGATCCGCTGTTTATTTATGGATTCGGAATGGGAGTAAAGGGTGCAGCCTTGGCAACGATTCTATCGCAAGCGGCATCTTGTGTCTGGGTTCTGGTATTTCTATTTGGGAAAAAAACATATTTGAAAATAAAAATCAAATATTTTGTTTTGAATGCGAAATTGATTGTTCCTTGCCTTTTACTTGGATTTTCAACATTTGTCATGCAATCCAGTGAAAGTATTATTTTGATTTGTTTTGATTCATCGCTGCAAAATTATGGGGGAGATATTGCGGTTGGAGCGATGACGATTTTATCCAGTGTCATGCAGTTTGCAATGTTACCTTTGCAAGGGTTAGGGCAGGGAGCGCAACCGATCATCAGCTATAATTATGGGGCGGGCAAGGCGGAGCGTGTAAAAAAAGCGTATAAATTGCTTTTGATCGTCAGTGTATGCTATTCGGTTTTGTTATGGGCAATAGTCATGGCTGTACCGCAAATTTTTGCCATGATGTTTACGCCAGTGACAGAGTTGATCAAATATACAGAAAGAGCGTTGCGCATCTATATGGCCGGAGCGTTATTATTCGGAATACAGATGGCATGTCAGATGACATTTACGGCTATGGGCAACGCATTGGCATCGGTGATCGTTGCCGTAGTTCGAAAATTTGTTTTGTTGATTCCGCTTATTTACATTATGCCTGCTATCTTTGTTTCGGATAAGGCAACGGCAGTATTTATGGCGGAACCGATTGCGGATGTAATAGCGGTGACATTTACAGTCGTTTTATTTTTCTTTCAGTTCCGCAGATTCCTTCGGAAAATGCGTATGAATAAGATTATAAAAGGTTATGATGAAACGACATTGACCGGTGGGCAAAATATATAAAAAATTTTACGGACAGAAAAGTTTTAAGTATCAGAAGATGCAGTAACAGAGCAGAAACAGGAGCGTTAATTACGATTCGGTGATTGAAATTTAAGAGGATTTTTTGCTGGTGTACTAAAAAACAGGGAAAATGATTTTTATCAATCAAAATAAGGCCGTAGAAAATTCTTCAAAGAAGAACAGCCCCGCCGGTGCAAATGAGCACAGGCGGGGCTGTTTTTTGTTATTAAGAAAGCATAATCGCTTCTATTCAATCGAATTGAAAGAATCTGTTCGGATAATTAAAATTCTTTATGCTCTGAAGGAGTTTTATTGAGATAAACTGCATCAAAGTAGAAAGAGTAAGGAACTGTTCTCGGAACCCAAACGGAGATGCTCAGCCAGTTAAAGTTTTTCGGGTTCACTCCGTTTGCCAAAAGATGTTCGGTTGTGACTTCCACATAAGTCCAGTCGTTGGGTTTGAGGTCAAGCTCTTCGGATCCTTGTGTAGGATAATTGACGCCGGTAGAATAGTGGTAAGAAGCACGAAGTTTTAAAGTTTGGTCACAATCGTTGTAAATCCAGAAGCTGTACGAGTAGTAATCGCGCATATCAGATACTTTGGGATTGATTTTCCAACCGACATTATAAGTAGGGCCGGTACCCGTTACTCCGGTATTCGGAACGTTGTTCACGCGGAAAGAACCTGTGCCTTCTTTGATATAACGGCTGTCTTTGTTGAAAGATATAACGGAAGGTGCATATGTATATTGATTTATATTCGACCAAGCCATCAGGAAATCAGCACTGTCGCAAGATTCGATTTCGTCTTCTTTTCTTAAATTGACAGAATCATCGATCGGGTCGGTAGTGGTGGAATAACGCAGATTGTCGATATAGAAATTGCGATAGGGCTGCATATATTCGGAAGCGCAGTCAAAAGAAATGCGGACGAAAAGCACATTTTCAAGATCTACGAAATAGTTCATAAGATCACGATTCAGTTCAAAAGTCAAAGTTGCGGACTGATTTGCTCCGATAGTACAAGCCGTTTCACTGCTGGGTGCGGTGGCTGCATTTTTTTTCAACAAATAACTGAAATAAACCGTTTGTTCAGAATCATTGGCGTTATAAACGTCCAAATAAATTTTGTCAACATCCGTAAAATCTGTTTTTTCGATATACTCTGTCTTTGTGGGAATAGCAATAGTCGGGTGTGCCTGAGTGATATAGTTGCCATTGACTGTCAGCTTGAAAGAATGGGACCCCTCTGTAGCGTGGTCGGAGGATATTTGCGCTTTTCCGAATGAATTGAGCAGCCGCATATTTACGACTTCATCGTATGTTTCGAAACTGGTGAGCAATGTGCGATCGGTTTCGTTCTGCGGTGTTTTCGGATTAGGTTGAACGGAAACAATATCCGTTATTTCAGGTTGCCTGTTCGTATTTTCTTTTGTTTGCTTTGTGTTGCAGGCGGAAAAGAACAGGGTCGAAAAAGTCATAAAAGCACTGAGCAAGAGAACAAAAAACCTATATTTTTTCATTTTATTTATCCTCCTGTTATTTCAAATAATTTTTGATTGAAGACGAATCGTTCTGAATGGCGATGATCATATCCGCAACCGATTTGCGAGCTTGCAATACAAGAGTATGATCCTGTTCAGGGATCGCGCCCGTATAGAGAGTTGCGAAAATATCGGCCATGATGTCATCAAAGTTTCCGGTCAGGTCGTTTTCTTCCAGAGCGCTGTTTACCAAATTTTCTAAGAGGTAAAGATATTCATATTCTTCAAAGCCGTCGCGCAGTTCCATTAAGCGCATAGTGGGGATCGGCTCATCGGTACCATACTTTGCACCGGGGTATACAAGATAACCGTCTCCGTTTGCACCGGCAAAAACCCCGTCTGCCTGTTCATAAACATTGACCGGTTTCTGGCCGTCCGTATCGAATCGGGTTGCGGTGGAAAAGTATGTGGCAGTCCCCCAATAAACCAAGCCTTCAATATCATAGTCGTATTGCATCCAGCTCAGAACACGAGCAGCAGAAAGATCCATGTCGATATTGAGGTTCGGGTAGGGATCATAGGGGTGAACGCAAACGTACCACCATGTGGTTCCGTAATCCGTGCCGGCAAGTTCATCGTTTTTACCGGTATAGGCGTTTTGGCGGTAATTTTCATACGTTTCCCGTTGCTCTTCCGTATCAAAATCGCTGGCCAATGCGCAATAGGTTCGAAGTCCTTCGATCGTATTGATGCTGGCAGTTAATGTAATGAGTACTTCTACGCCTTCAATATCTTCTTTGGTCAGTCCATAGGAAGCAAGTTCTTCATCGGTGTAAGAATCAGCCAAAGCAATCAATTCATCAATTTTATCGTAATAGGATTGTGTTGCCGTTTCCATCATGGTGTAGGGTTCATCAAATAAGTAGAAGAAAGCTTTGTCAAGCAAATTCAGTTCGGGCGTTGAATTTTCGATCAAAGCTTGGAATAGAGTCATTCCTTGATGGCCTGTACCGTGAACATTATAGGATGTCACGCGCGGATCAGCTGCATATTTTTTGACTTGCTCCACCCAATCTTCGATATTGTAGTTCAAGGAAGCAATTTCTGTTGTACTGATTCTGTAATCAAGGAAGTAGTCTACATAATTTTGATACGTTTCAACGGTATTATCGAATTGTCCGTTGGAAAGTTCATCCTGGAAAAGATAAAACGAATTTCTTGCATGAACTTCATCGGGTACGATAAAATCCATGACGTTTACGACAACGGGTATTTCTTCGCTTATGTTGTCAACTGTGAGTGTGAACGAACCGTTGTAAACGCCGGCGGGTGTATCCTTATCGGTTTTGATGGTGATCCATATACCCTGATTGTCACCGGCGGCGATCATATTTTCATTGTACTGGGCAGAAAGCTCCTGCGGTATAAGCGCATCGGGATACCAGCCGGCAGGCCGTGTAGAATTGGGGGCGGTACCTCTCTTTATGTATACATAAAATTCGTTGTATACTTCGATGTTTTCGACGGGAATCACAGCGTTGTTTGCGCCTTTGAGCTCGGAAACTTTCAAACTGTATGAAGAGACATCTTCGTCCGGCGAAATCATCAGCTGCATGCTTTCATATTCGTTTTTTGCAATGGAGTAATTCAGGGTTGCATTCTCCGTGTAATATTGGGAGCAGTCTTCTTCTCGCAATACTTTGACGGAGGAAGGCAATGTCCAGATTTCCGCATCGATCTGTTCATCGGGATCGGGAGTAGGCGGAGTAACCGGCTTTTTTTCGGGGCTATCATTGCATGCAACGACAGACAGCGCTAAAAGCCCTGCAATCAGCATGCAAAGAATTTTTTTGATCATTTTTTACCTCCTGTTTTTTCCCTTTCAAAGGGTAGAATTTTAAGGCTATGCCTTATTTCTATTCTAACTGAAAAGAGAGGACAGAATCTATGGTAAATTCTCCGATTTTTTTAGGGGATTAAATCTAAAATGCAAGGGGGCAGAGTATATGCTGTTTATTTATAAATACAAAAAAAAGCCGCCAGGCTTAATATCCGAGGAAAGATTGGGCAATTTTTTTGAGAAATCAAAGCAAATTATGATACAATTTACCATAAAGAACAGAACATTTCCTATTTAATTGGAACGGAAAGAGTGCTAAAATACAGACAAGATCAAATGAAAACGAGAGGTGATTTGGGTCATTATGCCATTGAAAAAGATAAACAAAAAGACATTAAGAGAAGCCGGATTTTTCTTCGTGATGATCATTATACCGATCATCCATTTTTGCGTTTTTTGGATCGGAGTCAATTTGAACTCCTTTGCGCTTGCGTTTCAAGGGAGAAACGGAGCAACATTAGATTATTTTAAATTGTTTTTCCAAGAACTTTCAAATACCGGCGCGAACAATAAGCTTCTGGAAGGAATAGGGAACACGCTGATAATATTCGGGTTAAATATTTTGATTTTGTTGCCGTTGAGCGTGTTGTTTTCTTATTTTCTTTATAAAAAAATACTTTGCTATAAATATCTGCGAATTGTATTTTTTCTTCCCAGCATTATTTCGAGCGTCGTGCTGGTTACGCTGTACAAAGAAATTCTGAATGGTCCAATATCTAACCTGCTCATGCAGATGACGGGATCATCTTCGCCCATTCTGTTTTTTGACAGTACGAAGTATGCGTTCAAATCCGTTCTTATTTATATCTGTTGGTTAGGGCTTGCAAGCAATATGGTTATTTATAGCGGAACCATGTCGAGAACTCCGGCGGAAATAGTTGAGAGCGCGAAGTTGGACGGGATCGGCTATTTTGGTGAACTTGTAAAGATCGTGTTGCCTCTCATGTGGCCTACGCTGTCGGTTATAGTCTTGTTGGCGGTTGTCGGCATATTTACGGCGGATGGTCCTATTCTGTTGATGACGCAGGGACAATATGAAACATATACGTTAGGGTATTGGTTTTACGATAAGACGATCGTTAATCCGAATTTGAATTACGGAGCTGCGGTCGGTATATGTTTTACGTTTGTCAGCATACCGATTACGTTGTTTGCGCGGTGGTTGGTCAATAAAGTTGATCTGGATGTGGAATTTTAAGGAGAAGGCAGAACATGAAAGTGAAAGAAAAAAATATAAAATCCACACAGGAAATCATAGTCAGCTGCATCGTGTTTCCGATTTTGTTTTTGTGGTCGATCACGTTGTTATATCCGTATCTGTGGGCATTTTTGAATTCGCTCAAAGAGCCGGGCGAGTTTTTGCTGGATTCCTTTTCATTGCCGGAAAAATGGTTATTTTCCAACTGGAATACAGCTATTTCCACATTGCGCGTACAGAAAAGCAATCCGTTGGAATCGGTTGGCATTATAGGGATGATCATCAACAGTATCTGGTGGATGTTCGGATCGGTGTTGGTCAACACAATAGTAACTCTGATGATGGCATACGGCTTGTCGAAGTATCATTTCCGTGTCGGAAAATTTCTGCATGCGTTCAGTCTTGTGGTTATGACGATTTCGGTTGTCGGTGCATTTCCTTCACAGTATTCTTTGTACAACAAAATAGGAATCACCAATTCGCCGGCCATGCTGTTGACGGCGGCGGGGTGTATCGGATCAAGCGCATTGCTGATTTATTACAGCTTTTTTAAGAATATTTCATGGTCTTATGCAGAAGCGGTATTTATCGATGGCGGAGGGCATTGGACAGTGTTTCTGCGTGTGATGATACCGCAGGCAGTACCGATCATTTCGGCGATGGCTGTTATCGGTTGTATCGGAATGTGGAACGATTATTTTACACCGTATATTTATTTGCGTGATTATCCCACATTGGCAACCGGACTTTATCTGTTACAGACTTCATCTTTGACAATGAACAATAAACCGCTGTATTTTGCGGTAGTGTTGCTATCTGCTCTGCCTATCTTTGTGATTTTCATGATTTTCCAGGATAAGATCATGACGAGCGTATCGATGGGTGGGTTGAAAGGATAAATAAAAAAAAGGAGAAACAAAATGAAAAAATTAGTGACTCTGTGTATTGCCTTGGTGCTGGCGTGTGCCGGGTGCCTGGCGGGATGCAATCTTGCGGGAACAGTTCGCAATGAAGAGACGGATCTGGTAATCCAGATGTATCTCGGCGGATATGGCGTGGATGGAATGAAAGCAGTTGCAAAGAGATTTGAAGAGATCAATGCAGACAAAGGATATACGGTAACCATCACGCCGAACGCGCAGATGGTGTATAAGGGAGTTTACGACCAGATTCGTATGGGGCCTGTTTTGGAACCTTCGGACATGTTTATGGCAGCATTGAACTATAAAACAGTCGTATATGAAGGAGCTAATTTTGTGCAACAGGATTGGAGCGGTGACTGTGCGTTGGAAGATCTGACGGGTGTTTACAATTCCAAGGTATACGGAGAAGATGTCTATTTCAAAGATAAGATCAACGCTTCGTTTCGCGAGAATTGCATGATGAACGGCAAATATTATGCTGTAAACTGGGCGTCCGGTGTGGCGGGCGTTATGTATAATCGCAAGCATTTCAGTGATAACAACTGGACGATTCCGGTGACGACAAATCAGCTGAGTGCTCTTTGCGAGCAAATGAAAGGACTCGGATACGCGCCTTTCCAATGGGCAGGCGGTGCATCTTATTGGGAATATATGGCGATTCCTTGGTGGAGACAGTTGGCGTCTGATCAGGAAGCGGAAGATTTTTATAATTGTATCGACCAGTACGGTCAGGAATCCGCGGAAGTATTCAAATCGTATGCGCGTCTGAAAGCATATTCATTGGTACACGAATATGTCAACGCGAAAGATGGAAACAGTGCAAAGGATGCAATGACGACTTCGCACACGCAGTCACAGATGGCGTTGATGATGAATCAGAAAAAAGTTTGCATGATGCCGACGGGGGACTGGGCGGAACAAGAGATGAAGAACATCGGAATCACCGGGGATATCGGTTTATTCAAAGTGCCGGTCGTGAGCGATGTTATCTATGTAGACGGAGATACTTCGACATTCCGTTTTGAGACAGTACGTTCGGAAGAAAAATTGATTGAAGTGATCAATGCGATCGACAATGATGCGGCAAAGCCTGCGGATGTAAGCGATGCGGATTTTGCGGAGCTGAAAAAAATTCGTTCCTATAACAATACGGAAGGTTCATCGCACCAGGTCGTTATACCTGCATTTTCGAATGCAAAGACGGTGGCCAAAGAGTTTTTATTGTTCTTGGCATCGGATGAAGCACTTCAGATTTATTTTGATACGACCGGTTGTACATTGCCTTTCAATTCGGAAACATTAGACACATCGAAAGGATCGCAGTATCAGAAAGATGCGGCAAAAATCGGTGAAAAATGTACCTATATCAACGACCTGTTTTCGGACAATCCGCTCTTTTTCATGACGGAATTAGGGTTTAACAACGATCAGTATTTTATGGAAAAACGCATGGGAACAAGCGTGAAAGAAGACTATCTGGATGCCAAGGGCTGGTATGATTATATTTACGAATATTTCAGAGACAACTTTGGAACATATCAGGCGCTTGTGAACGCAGGGAAATAAGCATGAAGAGATTAAATAGTTTAATTTGTGCGGCGGTAATGGCATGTTTTACGGTCGGAGCCGCCGCCTGTGCAAAGACACCGATGAAAGAAGTGGATGCCGAGATATGGACAATGCCTTCCACGGTGAAAGTTTTGCGGGATGAATCGTATGAGGATTATTATACGGAAAATCCGGTTTTGGACGTAAAACTTGCAAAAAACGAATCGGAAGGCGTGCAATTGATGATCACGCCGGAAGAAGACGTTGCCTATTACAATGTTTCGGTAAGCGATCTTTCGGACAATGCAGGCCATACGATCAGCGACGTTGAGGTGTATGCAGAGTTCTATGTGAAGCTGACAAAACACACCAATCCGAACTCTGTTCGTCCTTTGGGGTATTATCCGGATGCGCTCATTCCGATGGAAGTATCGAAAAAAAGCGGTGAAAACAAGATAGGAGCGGGGCAGAATCAAGCTGTTTACATCAACGTGACGACGAGCAAAAACACGCCGGCGGGCAAATATTATGGAACAGCAACGCTTACGCTCAATGAAAAGGAGCATTCGATTCCGATCGTAGCGACGGTTTGGGATTTTGTTGTACCGACGGAGAACCATGCGCGTTCCACGTTTAATCTGATGCAGGAATACATGATCGGCGGCCAACTGGACAATACGGTAGAGACCTATCAGAAGACAGTTGATTATTTATTGAATTATCGGATCACTACGACGGAAATGGCGTCATGGGAATACAATCTTGATGACTGGATCAAAGTAATCAAAGAATATGCGGCCGATCCGAGGGTGACATCTTACAATGTTCACGGTGACGGTACGGTCGGGATGACGCGATTGAAGGCATGTATTGAAAACTCGACGCCCGAACTGAACCTTGTGGACAAAGCGTACTTTTATCTGTTGGACGAACCATTCACAATGATGGAGGAAGCAAAGAGAAGGCACGACAACAAGATCGACGAGTTAATAGCGTTGGCAAATTCTTATTCGGAAGAGGAGCTTGCAGGATACGGGCTTACGCGCGAAGATATCATGGGGGTGGAAGTGCTCATTACCATGACGGCAAGCATCGATACCATTGACGGTTTGCGTACGTATGCGCCGCTCGTAAGCGATTTCAATACGCAATCGATGCGCGATATGTATGAAGATTTCCGGCAGAATCCGTATTTAGGAAAGAATAACGAATTAGCTGGAACAGATTACGGAACGACGTGGTGGTATGTTTGCGTACACCCGTATGAACCTTATGTCAACTTCAACATTGATATGGATCTGAATGCAAGTCGTGCGCTTTTGTGGATGCAATACGACTATGATATCGAAGGGCTTTTGTATTGGGGCACGGCGATGTATGTGGAAACGACGTCTTCCATTGATACGATCAACGGCGCGGTAACCGGGGACGTATACAATAAAGCCAACGGTGTTTACACGGGGGCAAACGGGGACGGGTATCTTCTGTATCCGGGAGCCAAGTACGGTTTGGATGAATTTTTCCCGAGTATCCGACTGATGAGCATCAAAGACGGATTTGAAGATTACGAATATCTGTACATGTTAGAAAATCTCTACAACCAGGCTATTTCGGAATATGGGATCACGGACTTGGATTTTGATACGATGATGCGGTCGTTCTACGACAGTATATATACCGGAACGGTAGCCAACGAAGATTTCGAAGCGGTGTTGCAGGCGCGCGAAAAAGTGGCGCAGATGATCGAATTGCTTTCGTCGGACGTGAAGGCGTTCTATTCGATCGGAGAAGTAAATTCGCTGACAAACAGCGTGGACATCACGGTGATCGCCAAACAAGGAAGTTCTCTGAAGGTAGGGGATACGGTTGTCAAGGGCGAGAATTATAAAAATGCAACAAAGTTTGTGTATTCTCTTTCGTTGGGAGAATCGGATAACTATTTTGATGCAGTGATAGTCAATGGCGGCAGCGAAGTAGAAATTTCGTTCTTTGTACTGAATGGCATGCAACGTATCGCAAATTTTGAGACAGCCGAAGAAAGTGCTTTGGTGAAAGGATCGCAGCGTTTAGGTACCCCGAAGGATCATATTACGGTATCGCACAATACGGACAGTCAATATGTAAAGAATGGAACAGGTTCTTTGAAGGTGGAAATAAAGGCGTGCGAATGGACAATGGCAGAACAAGCGAAATATCAGCCTTATTTCTATTTTGAAAAGGAAACTTTGGGTGATATTACAAAACTGAAATCGTTTGAACTGGATATTTACAATCCTGGTTCGGAGCCGTTGGCGTTTATGGCCGAGCTTTCGGCAAGATCGGAAAGCGGGGCAATGCGGAACAAGAGGATACTGGAAATAGAATTGTCACCGGGCTGGAACAAAGTCAAAATCGATAACATCAGCAACGATACATGGATTCTGAACGGAGAAGAGTTGTATTCCAAAGTCGAGACGATGAATTTCTATTTTGATTTGTTGGATACAGACATAATTGTATATCTGGACAACATTTTCATGACGCGGAAATAACGGGAGGGATAAACATGAAAAAAATTATCATTGTAATGCTATCTTTACTCATGTGTTTGTCTGTTTCCTCGATCGTCGGATGTAAAGAAAAAGAAGCGGGGACGTTGGTTTCGGGATTTGAAACGTATGATGAGCTGATCAATATGCGTTATCTCAACGATTTTGGATCGGCAAAGCTGACTACGGACAAGAAATATGTGACAGAGGGCGAGCATGCGGTTCATCTGCAAATCAACGGTGATTATAAGACAAATCGTAACCCGGCCATGGGATTGGTTTTGGGAACGCGATATGAAAAGACCGATTATTCGGATGTGGAAAAAATATCTGTCGATGTATACAACGATAATGATTTCACGGCAAATATTTATTTCCAATATCTGACGAAGGGAAAAAACAGTCCTTTATTATCCAGTGAAAATAAAGTAGAGCTTCCGGCTAAGAAAATGACGACGGCGGTTTTTGAAATCGATCGGGATTTTCTGTCGAAATTGTTGCGCATTGATCAGGTTTTGCAGTTGAGACTTGTATTTGACAGAGCAACTTCTTACCGTCAGCCGTACCGCAGTTTTTATTTGGATAATCTGCGGTATCATGTGACGGATGAGCCGATCGATGAAAATTATGTGATTCGTCGTGCGGATGAAATCGAGTCAGCGGATAAGCCTGAGTATATGTCTGCATGGTCGAACATCAATCAATATCAGTACACGCCGTCCAATCTGGAATTCAATACGGATGCAAACTTTATCAAGGGCGGTGCCGGTTCCTTCAAAATGACAAATCTTACCGGATATTTCACGACGCCGACTTATGGCGCGGGTTGGAAGACGGAGCCGTATATCAAAGATATCAGCGGATATAAGAGCTTGTCCTATTGGGTATACAACCAAGGCGAAGAAGATGTCAGCATGTTAATGGCAAACGGCGATGAAACGGCGCAGGTGTATGTGGGGCTTGCAAAAGCCAATCAATGGTCGGAAATCGTAATTCCGATTGCTACGTTTGAAGAAAACAAATTTGATCTGAAAGATTTCAGTTCCTTTCATGTAGTGGTAGCGTTTCCTTCAAACACGCCGTGCAGTATTTATTTTGATGAAATCATGATGAATAAATAGATCCTGTGCGGCTGCCCTAAAAGGGCATAAGTTATGAAGTTTGCGCGAACAGCGTTAAACAAAAATATATAAGGAGAAAAGAGATGAAAAGAGCAAGCAAGTTTCTGGCAATCATTGCGGCGTTGATCATGTGCCTATCGGTCGGATTTACCGTTGCATGTGATCCCGCAGAAAAGGGCTCGGAAGGAAAGACTTATACAGTCACGCTTCCGACCGGGCTGACAGGTGGCAGCGTAACGGCTGACAAGACGACGGTGAAAGCAGGAGAAAACGTCGTGATCACGGCGACTCCGGATGCCTCGTATGAGTTGGATTGGCTCAAAATTAACGATGAATCGCAGACAAAGACGAGTGACAACAAATACGAAGTTAAGAACGTAAACAAAAACATTGTAGTCACGGCTGCATTCAAGTCGACGGAAGTGCCTTCGATGTTCACGTCTTTCCCGGAGGATCGTCTGATCAATTCTTCCCAAGACATTACGTATTATGTCAACGAGGAAGGAACAGAGACCTATCGCAACGATCTTCCTACGGTAGTGGACGGAGCACAGTTGGGTATTACGGTTACAATGAAGGCAGGAACGACAGATGAGCAATTGGAGTTTTTACCCGATGACGACAATTATGCGATTGCAGGCGGCGTGAAGGAGAATTATTCGGAAAACGGATACAGTGAAGGCATTCTGACGGACGTTTCGGACGGTATTTATATGGTACCTCAGCGCGCTTATGAGATCGCGTACACGGCATCCAAAGACGGTAAGACGGAAACAAAAATTCAAACCGTACTTGTAGTCAAGACGTATGATCTTGTATCGGAGACTTTTGGTCCTCTCTACGATGATCTTTCCTCAGAAGAGCTGATCAATATGACGGTAGTGGATGCGCCTTCCGATATTTTCGGCGAGAGCAAAGCGATGAATTTGAACTGTCCTGCAGGTCAGGTTGAAGCGAGCGGATTCTTCTACAAAGAGGGCATTTATCTCGGCACGAAAAATACTTCCGACCTGCAATGGGTTATTTATAACGATAGCGACTGCGAAGTGACGTTTGCCGTCAAAGCTACGGCTTGGCCTGCAGATTGCAAGATTGCGCCGCATTCGTATATGTTGTGGAATCCTTATTCACGGCCTTGGTTCCAGACGGGAGCTGCGGCGGGAGCTGCTTTTGAAGCGCATGGATTTATCGACAGAGCGACGGGCGCGATGAACATGCTGCAATTTACCGTAGTCCCTGCTGCCGGCGAAGAAGGGAATGTATATATCGGCGGATTGCGCGGGACGGCGGAAGCATATACAGAGTTTGCCACGTTTCCCGAAGACAGGATCATAAGCTTGGATGAAATGAGCGATCCTTACGGCTTGACTTATTATGTAAACGAGAGCGGAGAGGAAGAATTCCGCAGCGATTTTCCCACTGCAAAAAATGATACAACAGAAATTACAGCGAAAGTGACCGCACGAAATTTCCGTTCGTATGTGCATGCGCAATATGGTACGGCACCGACCTCTGTTGACGAAGAGCAATTCACGAACGGAGTGTTGGATGATATTTCAGAAGGAATCGACATGTTGCCGGGATATGCGTATTACATCGAATATACGGCGACGATGGAAGACGGGACCACGGAAACGAGGACGCAGACGATCATTCTTCACGACATGGAAGCGAGGGTTGCCGATATATTTACAGACATGACTTTTACGACGGCAAATCAGGTCAGCTCCGTGGTGGTAGAAGATTCTTTCTCGGCAATTTTGGGAACAAAGATGCTGAATGTGACGTTTGACGATCATTCTCAAAATCTGGACACGATGCGTCAGGTATTCACAACCAAGGCGGGAGTTAAGGTAGAAGGTAACAAAGAAACGCAGAGATTAGAGTTTTTGATTTACAATCCGAACGATTTTGCGATCGATATGTTCAACATGGTCGGCACCAATTCGAGCTGGCAGTATACGTCGATTGAGCCGCACACCTTTATTTTGTGGGATCCTGCAAGAATTACAGGATATGCGCAGACGCTTTGGGCGGACGGTTTGATCACGGAAGCAAACGAGCTTAGCACTATCGCATTTTACTTCAGAGTGAATGACGGTAAAGCGGGTAATTTGTATATCGGTGAATATATGGCAACGCAGCCTGCAACGGCAGCCGCATAAAATTGGAGAGCATTGACAAAACGCCCGTTGTCTTTACAATGGGCGTTTTGTGCAACGGGAGGTAAGGCAAAATGGAAATAAGCAGCAGCAAAGCGATGAATGTGGTATTGTCCTACGAAGGGGCTACCGATGCAGACAGATATGCTTCCGAGCAGTTGGGTAAATATCTTAAAAAGAGCGCGCGGGTATTTTTGCAGAAATGCAATGATCTTATGCCGGTTCGTGAAAATGAAATTCTGATCGGAAAGACGGTACGCGGGGAGGATTATGCAGAAACATTTCATCTGGGCGAAGACGGATATTTTATTGTTTGCCGGGAAGGTAAGTTGTATCTTGGCGGCCGCGGCAGGGGTGTGATCTACGCGGTGTATACCTTTTTGGAAGAATTTGCACATTGTCGCTTTTTTGCTCCGGATGAAGAATTTATACCTTCTTCGAAAAAAATTGTTATTCCGGAAGGCTATGAGGAACATTATACTCCGACGTTTTCTATGCGCGACGTATTGTGGTCTACCAATTTTGATATAGATTGGAGCGTCAAGCAGAAGATCAACAGCGGATATTATCGGAATTTTTTCGGCGGCACAGGAGGCGCGAAGTGTTTTGCCGGATATTTCGGGCATACTTTGGGTGAATTGGCAGAAACGGGATATGAAGCGCCCGAGCCTTGTCTTACGGACGAAAATATTTACCGGACCGTTGTTAAGAATGTGAGAAAGAGATTGGAGGCGAATCCGGAAGCTGCATTTGTTTCTATTTCGCAAAACGATGATTTTCGCGTATGCAAATGTGAAAAATGCGCGGAGATCGACGCAAAGGAAGAGAGTCATGCAGGGACTATGATCCATTTTGTAAACCGAGTGGCGGAAGAACTGGAAAAAGACTTCCCGAATGTATTATTTCATACATTTGCATACCAGTACACCAGGAAACCGCCCAAATATGTTCGGCCGAGGCACAATGTGATCGTGCAGCTGTGTCCGATCGAATGTTGCAGTTCGCATTCGGTAGCGGAGTGTACGCATGCTACTCCTGCACCGTGGGCAGAAATATTATCAGACAGAATGTTTAAAGAAGATTTTTTGGGTTGGTCAGAAATTTCTCCGGCGTTGCAGATCTGGGATTACACAACGAATTTTCATCATTATTTTTCACCGTTTCCGAATTTGTATTCTTTCCGTAAAAACATACGGTTTTACGCGGAGCATAAGGTTACGGGGGTATTGATGCAGGGCAATATAAATACCTGTCATTCGGGAGAATTTGCCGAACTGAAAGCGTATTTGCAGGCAAAACTTTTATGGGATCCGACAATTGGTGACAAGGAGTATTCGGATCTGATCGATGAATTTTTGCTGCATTATTACGGAAAAGGGTGGGTATACATAAAAGAATATATTGACGGCTTGCATGCTCTTTGTAAAGATGTTCATTTCGGAATTTATTACCATCCTTTGAAAATTCTACCGAAAGAAGCAGGAATTCCGTTTATGAAAAAAGCGAAGATTCTTTTTGAAAAAGCGGAAAAAAGCGCAGGCTCGATGATTAAGAGAAAGCGCGTGCGGCGAAGTTCGGTGCAGGTTGATTATTATCTTCAACTTGCGTTGTATGAAGATGAATACGTGCACGGAGATGAATCGGCACGATTAAAGTATGTAAAAGACAATAAAAAACTTTATAAATTTATCATAGAGAACGGGATTTATATGAATCCGGACAAACCGTTGCCGCAGGATGTAGATTTCACGGCGTCACCGGATCTATGGCATAAATTGGGATAGGTGCAGATATGGAAGAAAGAGAATTAGGTTTATGGACGCCGTTGATCGGCTTTGATGTCACGAAAGAGGACAGAGGAGCCAAAGAATATCTTGACAATATAGGAATGAAAGTAAACAGCATTGGCTTATTTGTATACAATGCTGACATTATAAATTACCATGAAGAAGGGATGCCGACGGAAAAAAAGTTCCCTGCGGACTATTGCAATTATTACGGAAGTCCGTGGAATGACTTGCGCATGAGGCAGGATTGGACGAACTATGATCTTCGGATATTGAGTACGGAGCTGAAAAAACACGGTGTCGAAACATATATGAGCGTGATGGGGAATCATCTGTCTCCGGAGCGCGACGATGATTTTACACCGCAGATCGGAATGTTCGGGTATCCTGTTAAACAAGATTTTGTGATGGAGCACAGGGAACTTGCGCTAGAGAGCACGAAGGAGCGAGGGTATATTCATCTTTTGAAGCGATTCAAAGACGGAACTTCTTTTGGTGATTATTTTATAAAAAAGGCTCTTGCTTGTATCTCCGATTATAACATGACGGGGCTGCATTTGGCGGATGCGATTTTCCCGCACAGCATACAGGTACAGCACGGAGATTTTTCGGACGATCTGTTCGGGCGTTTTGTCGAGCACACGCATATTCAGCCGCCCCAAGAGCTGATGTATTCTTTGCGGGATGAAAGAAGTCCCGGCGTAGGTGCCAGAGCGGCTTATGTGTGGGGGCAGCATCGTGAAGAATATTTGAATTTTTTGGCGGACGAGTGGGAATTGTTCTTTACAAAATTATGCAAAACTTTCCACGAACACGGCAAAAAGGTTATGGTCAACAATGCGTGGACGATGGCGCCGTTTGAATCTTTTTATCGGTTTGCGGTGGACTATAAAGCTCTTGAACGTGCGGGAGTGGACAAAATTTGCGTGGAAGATCAGGCGACGATCTTATATCTGAGCGAACCGGGCAGCCGTTATAAAATCAACGAGCTGATGGCGGCACCGTATTTTATTCGTGCATATGCGCCGAAAATCAAAACATTGGCGATCAACTATGCCAAGGATTCGTCCGAAGAAGGCTCAGTCATCAACCATTGCCCGATGGCAAATGAGCGAGAAATCTATATGTTGACATCACCTCTTTATATTTCGGAAAAAGGAGTGGAGCGTGCAACGGAAGGATTTTATGTCTGCCTTGCGGACTCTGTTTCAAAAGAAGAATGGAGCTGGCTTAAAAAGAGGTATGAGATCGCGTATCGGGAAAAAGAGAAAAGGACATTGTCTGCGACGTTGGTTTTTTCAGATCGGATGGTTCGCAATTTTCTTCCCGAATATATCGCAACGCGCCGCTATTCTGCGCATAAGATTGTTTCGGATCTTTCTTCGTTCGGAGGAAAGATGGGTGCGGTCGTACGCACAGAAAATTTGGAATATGCGAAAGGGCTTTTGTTTGTACCGAATATCGATCTTTTGAGCGACGAAGAATTGGAAAAAATCAAAAATTATCCGGATGGAGTGATTTACACTTCGGTTTGTTCCAAAAAACCTCTGTTTGAAAAAGAGGATATCTATTTTGAAGATCCTTTTGAAGGGAAAAAAGAATACAGAATGTGTGTAGGTGGCTTTCATCTTAAAAAATTTGACCGCGCAGAAATTGAAAGCATTTTGGAAAAAGCGGAAGCGCCCGCATATACATTCGGTGCAAGCGACAGTGTTTCTGACTGTGAATATTGGATGAATGATCTCGTATATCGTCCGGTGTCGGAGGGGATCATGAAAGCCTGTGCGCGTCTGTTATTTTTGGCATCGCAGGATGTGATAAGTACAGAGGCGGGAAATCTTGTCACGCTTTACGAATTGGAAAACGGAATGATTCGGCTGGTTTCGGAAAACGACATGATGAATCATTATAAGACCTTCAAAGTGTATGTAAACGGTAAAAAAATCAAAAAAATTGTGAACGGGAACGATTTCCCGGTATTGCCGTTAAAACTTGTGATGCCGGGTGACCTGGTTCGGTCAAATGTCGGCCAGGAAGAGCAATTGAAAGCGGCGATCGGGTTTGTGATCAAATTGCCGCCGGGAGGCTGTTCCTTTGTAGATTTGGAGCTTGAATAATGGATATTTATCTGATCGCGGGTCAATCCAACGCGTTGGGGATCAGTCCGATTAAAGATTTGAAAGGTAAACATTTTTATCCGAACGCAATGTTGTATCAGGCTTCCAATGTACACATACCATGTGAAAACACAGTCGTACCGATTCGTCCGGGTTTGGGCGCGGATGTACATAAATTCGGCCTTGAACTGGGGGCAGCGCTTGCGTTTGACGGGAGGAAAGTCGGCTTTATCAAATATGCTTCGGACGGCACATCTCTCTATGATCGCTGGTCTGAAAACGGAGAGGATTTTGTAGGATTAAAAGAAACGTATTTTGCCGGTATGGAAGCATTCTGCAAGCAGGATTCATGTCTGCGGGTATGCGGATTTTTGTGGATGCAGGGCGAAAACGACGCCAGTGATCGGATACAGGCGGAAGCGTATCGGGAAAAGCTTTTCGATTTCATCGGAAAAGTGCGTCAATTTGCGGGACAAGTACCCTTTGTGCTGGGTGAAACAAATCCGTTCAATGCCGTGTTACCTTTTTCCGCCGCCGTAAACGAAGCAAAAAAAATTGTTGCACAAGAGCTTCCTGCGGTGATATATGTACCGACGGGCGATCTTGTGCAACTGATCGATAACTATCATTACAGTGCAGATAATATGCTTCGGTTGGGTGAGCGCATGGCAAAGGCTCTGTTGTGACTGGTTCAATCCGAGGTAAAAAAGCGCGCCCGTAAAATCGGGCGCGCGGTTAAAAAAAATTATCCCTCGAATTTGTTGTAAATTCAAGGGATAGAATTCAGTGATGATTCTTCTGGTATTCGCCGGGGATTTCGCCTGTATAGCGTTTGAAGACATTGTAAAAAAACTTCATATCCGTAAAGCCCACCTTTTCAGCAACGCTCTGAATGGTTTCATCGGTCGAGGAAAGCAATTCGCAGGCTTTTTCTATGCGTACTTTCTGGCAATAGGTAGAAAAGCATGAGCCTGTCACTTCTTTGAATAACTGACTGAAATAACTCTTACTTAGAAAAGAACGATAGGCAATGTCTTCGAGGGAAAGTTTATTCATGTAATTGCTTTCGATGTACTGAATGGCAAGATTGATGTAATATTCCTGTTTGGATTTCAAGGTGATATTGCCGCTGTTATCCATTTTTCGGAATATTTTGATGATCAGTTCGGTAAGGTATGCGCGCAAAAGGTCATAGTATCCTTTTTCCTGCCTTTCGAATTCATCGTACATATTGGACATGAGTTTTTCGAATTCGTAAAAGTTTCCGCCCGTCAGATGAAGGTTTGGCGGATTCGGATCGGCTTGGTTGAAAAGGGCATCAAACATGAAGCTTGATTTCAATTTCAAAAAATCATGTTCTTTGCTGAGTGCCTTATTGATAAAGTCGGGCTTAAAAGCGCAGTCATAGGCGAGATAGGGTTCCGCGCTGTTTTTATTGAGAATATTCTGGTGCGGAACGCCGTAATTGACAATAAACAAATCTCCTTTTTTGATCGGAAAATGTTTGTTGTACTCGACGTGCGTACATTCGCCGGAAATGACATAGGTAATCTCAATAAAGTCATGAGAGTGATTTGTTTCGATGTACGTGGGCAAAGAAGAAGATTTATGAACATAAATCGACTCATTGTTTCTGAATAGTTTTTCGCCTAGCAAAGGTTTCGTCATATCGTTTTCACTCTCCTTTTGTGACGAAAGTATTATATCATAGTTTGTTTAAATTTTCAATAAGAAATAAAAAATTTTTCAAAATCATAGTTTTGACCAAATAAAAAGAAAATCCCACCATATCTTTTGGAACGGGCGTATGATAAAATAATGCAGAGGTTAAAAAATGGCTGTAACAACGGTATTAGGAGACATAGAAGCAGAGGGTTTAGGTATTACATTGCCGCATGAGCATCTTCTGATCGATTTAAGATCACTTGTAAAAAAGCCCGATCCTAAGGAAAATCCTGCTTTTTATGAAAAACTGAACATAACCAATCTTTATCGGATCAAGTCTGATCCGTATGCGTTGGAAGACAATGCGATATTGGATGAGACAGACGTCGCGGTGGAGGAAATGCGGGCATATAAAGAAGCTGGCGGCGGAAGTGTTGTGGATGTTACTTTGCGTTCCATTTTGCGAGATCCTTTAAAGTTAAGGGATATTTCGCGAAAAAGCGGAGTGCATGTGGTTATGGGATGCGGACAATATATCGGAGCGGCGCACGAAAAGAAAGTTCATTCTTCTTCGATCGAGGCACTTGCGCAAGAGATCGTGCAAGAGATACGTACGGGCGTGGACGGAACCGATGTGAGAGCGGGTGTGATCGGAGAGATCGGAACAAGCGAAGTAATCTCCGAAGATGAGCTTAAATGTCTTCGGGCGGCGGGAATTGCTGCGGCGGAAACAGGAAAAGCCATTCATGTACATACGGCGCTGTTTGAGCGCAACGGGCATCGCGTATGTGACGAGTTGTTTGCATTGGGTGTACGGCCTTCGCAGATTGCGATCGATCATGTGGATGCGAAATCGCAGCCGGACTACATTTTATCGTTGCTGGATCGGGGAGTCTATGTGGAGTTTGATAATTTTGGCAAAGAATTTCAGGTCCCGAAAAACAGCAAAGTATTAAAAGACAGTTTCGATTATGACCGAACAAGGGCAGATATACTTGTACGGATGTGTGAAGCGGGGCATATGGACAGAATTCTTGCGTCCAATGATATTTGTCTGAAAAGTATGCTGATGCGGTACGGCGGAGGGGGATATGGGTATCTGATTACGGGTATCGTACCCATGTTGGAAGACCGCGGTCTGACAAAGGCGCAGATTCAAACGATCTTGGTAAAAAATCCACAGCGCTTTTTGTGCGGAGAGGAGGTAAATAAATGAAATTGATTGATATGAGTGCGACGATCGGATATGGAACAGTAAACAAATCGATTGTCAATCACGAAAACTATCCGGTATACGAAAAAGTGAAACAAGCAAAAAACAGCTCTGAACTGTTGGAAGAGATGGATTTTTGCGGTATTGACGAAGCGGTAACATGGCATCAGGCGATGTATGACGTTTCGGTCAATTACGGGAACAAAATATATCTTGCGGATAAAACCAATTATACGGGAAGATTAAAGGGTACGATCGGGATATTGCCGGCGATCAGCGATGCGGATTTTGCACTGGAAAAACTGGATCGCACGATCGATGAAAATGCGTTGGTCGGTGTGCGGGCGTTCCCTTTGCAGAACCGATATTTTTTGGATGAAGTGACCATGGGGGATACTTTAAACTATTTGGCGGAAAAAAATCTTCCTTTGTATTTATCCCCGCGAGACGGATGGAAAGATATTTTTGATGTCATGAAAAATTTCCCTGCGCTTACAGTGATTTTGACTGATTACGGCTTGTGGGGAAGCGATCGATATGTATTCCCGCTGGTCAAAGGTTATAAAAATTTTTACATAGAAAGCAGCGATTATCAGGTATTTTTGGGCATCGAAAATTTTGTCAACAAGATGGGTTCGGATAAGATGCTTTTCGGTACAAATTATCCGAATTGTAATATGGGAGGTCCGTCGGCAACGCTGTTGGCTGCAAAGATATCCGAAGCGGATAAAGAAAAGATTGCGCATGAAAATGCGGAACGGTTATTCGGAAATATTAAAAGGAGGGCCGACAGATGAAACCTAAGAATAATTCTTTATATCTCGAACAGTTTTTGGAGACGGGAAAGATACCTGTCGGAATTGTAGATACGCACACGCATATGAACGACGTGTATGGAACATGTATGTGTGTCTATGAATACGAAGAGACGATACGCCGGGCAAAAGAACAAGGTTTGAAAGGAATTTGGTGCAGCCCGCACAGCGATTTGTTTGATCCGTTGTCACTGAACAAAGAGATCGAAGAAATGATGGACAAATATCCTGATTTTGTGCGCGGATATTATGGTTTTAATCCGAATTATTCCGAATCTTATCAGGTGGAAGATGTTTTGAAACATGCAGGATATATCGGTTTCAAGACATTGCCGGATTATTACAGAACGCCGATCGATGATGAGAGATATCAAAAACTGTTTGCTCTTGCGGACGATCTTTCATTGGTATTGCTTGTACATACATGGGGTTACAGCCAGTACAATGATGTGGATGATATGAAAAAAATAGCCGATCGTTATCCGAATATTCAACTGATCATGGGGCATTCCGCGCCCAACCGGCTGGATGATTCGGTCGCATTGGCGAAGGCAAAGAAAAACGTATATCTGGACCTGTGTGATATTCACCGTCACAGCGGAATAGTGGCAAAGATGGTGAATGCGGTGGGCAGTGAAAAGGTTCTGTTTGGTACCGATCTTCCGTGGTACGATCCGAATTATTGTCTTGGAAGCGTCCTATATGCAGCAATCACGGATGAAGACAGGGACAATATTTTTTATAAGAATTCAGAAAGAATCACAAGGAGAATAAAGAAATAATATGGATCTGATCAAATCGTTTGAAGAAGGCGGAGAAGTTGTCGGTGATATTTTAACGCGCGGCAAAACGAAAAAGGCTATAAAAATCGGTGTATTGACGTGCGGTTATTTTGAATATTGGCGCATGTTTCCGACTATGTATGAGAATGTAAAATCGGATTTCAAGGCATTTGAAGAAAACTTGTCAAAAAGGCATAAGAATCTGATATTTTTGGGCATGGTCGATACTTTGGATAAGGCAGACGAAGCGGGACGTCGGATGAAAGAGGAAGGCGTGGATGCGGTCTTGTTGGTGTATGGAACATACGTTGCAGATTTTATTACCTTGGCGGCATTGGATTATGTCAAGGATCTTCCGCTGATTATTTTTTCGATGCAAAACCATGAAAATATCAATGCCAAGGGCGATTATGAGGAAAGCCTTCGCAACAGTTCGATCATCGGAATTTCGCAGTTGACGGGCACGCTTCGTAAATTGGAAAGGAACTATAAAATTATTGTAGGATCGATCCATGATGAACGTGCTTACAATAAAATTGCCGTTTATTTAAAAGCGCTGCAAGTGGTAGAAGATTTGCGGGAAGCGAATATCGGTGTTATAGGACATGTCTTCCGAGGAATGTATGATTTGGAGTTGTCCAAAACATTTCTGAAAAAGACATTCGGCGTCAATGTGATACTGATACAGACCTGTCATCTGATGGAGATGTGGAAAAATATAACGGAAGAAGAGATCGAGGCGGAAACAGAAAAGCTTACGTCGCGTTTTGAAAGAAAAAATGTCACGGTAGAGGATATTCGTCGGGCAGTAAGGCTGGCAATCGCTATGAAAAAGCTGGCGAAAAAATTGAAGCTGAATGCACTTTGTTTTCTGGATCAGCATTATCTGCAAAAGCAATTTAATACATCGGCGCGGATCGGATCTTCTTTGCTGATGGAAGAAGAAGGTTTTTCAGCTAACTGTGAAGGCGATCTTTGCGGGCTTGTCATGATGATGATGATGAAGTCGATCAGCGGAAAATCTGCTTTTATGGGAGAATGGGGCGAATACGATGTGTCTACGAACAGCTGTATGTTGATGGGACACGGGGTCGGTACGCCCGATCTTGCCGAATCGGATAAAGACATCCGTCTTGCCAAGACGCCGGAAGAGTGGGGAATGGACGGCGGCGGCCTCAACTACGAGTTTTTGGTAAGGAGCGGTCCGGCGACCATTGCGCACATGATCGAGATGAAAAACGGATACAAGATGATCTTATCGAATGTGGAGAGTATTCGGTTCCCGAAAATTGATTACGATGAAATTTACGCGATGTTCCATGTCAACGAAAATATCAAAGATTATCTTGAACGTATTTTCGAGTATGGGGTTGCGCATCACTGCATAATGGGGCTTGGAGATATGAGCGAAGTGCTCCTGGCGGTCTGTGATTATTTGAAATTAGATAAATTATATATCAAAGGAGTTTAATATGAACAATCCAGTTATACAAGCGGAAGAGTTTGAAGCGCGTTTATCTGCGATGCGTGCAGCTATGGAAGCGGAAAATGTAGATTTATTTATGGCATTTTCCAATCTTTTAGATCCGTCCGCGGTGCGTTATTTTACAGATTTTTCGGCGGTCAATGAAAGCAGTGCCGTAATATTTACGCAGAAAAGTGCTACGCTGTGCAGCGGGCAGGCTTCTTACGATTATGCGTTGATCAAAAACAAGCTGCAAAGTGCAAAAATCAAAGTGTTTCCGGAGGTCGGTGAGGTTTCCGGATTTGAGTACGATTTTGACGGACAACTGGATTTTGCCGAATATTTCAAAGAAATTGCTTCGAAAGAGAAGATCAAGAAAATAGCGTTGGCGGGCAAACTGACTTTTCCTGCAACCATTTACAACAAACTCAAAGCTGTGTTTCCTGCTGCGGAAATCATCGATTTTGACGGCGTGTTATACGATATCCGTGTCATCAAATCGGAGAATGAAATTGCCTGTATCAAGAAGGCGTGTGAAATCGTAACAAACACATTTACGGCATCTGTTCCTCAGATTGAAAAGGGAATGACCGAGCGTCATATTCAAGGCATTTTTGAGGCCAACATGGCAAAATTCGGCGCAGAATCTTCGGTTATGGCGTTTGCGCCGATGATTGCGACGGGAAACGTCAATTCACATATCAGTATGTGCAGAAACAGTATGCGCCAGGTTGAAGAAGGAGAAATTCTCAACATTGCGGCTGGCGTGTGCTATGAGGGATACAACGGGATTATCTGCTCGCCGCATGTTTTGGGTGCCGTGCCTCAAAAGATCAAGGATGCGGTCAAATGTGCATATGATGCGTTGAATTTAGCTTCATCCAAAATGAAACCGGGAGTGGGCGCGAAAGAAATTTTGGATACGTATACTGCCTATTTGACCAAGGAGGGTTACATAGACTATTGTCCTTATGGTTCCTTGCACTCGACGGGTATGCTGGAATGTGAAGCACCTGTCTTTTCGGTTGAAAACAACCGCATGATCCGTGAAAATATGACGATCTGTATCGATGCTTATTTCAAGGGGATGGAGTGGGGTTCTTTCCGGATAGAGGATGTATATCATATTACAAAGCAAGGCGCAAAGCGGATTACTGCATACAATGACAATGCGTTGCCGAAAAAGTTTTTGAATTAAGGAGACGTTATGAAGAACGGTAAAAAAAATTGGTATATTGTCGACGGGTGGATCCCGGCGCAAAAAGAGGTAAAAGAGAGCGGATATGAGGGGCATGAAGCGCTGATCATTCTCAACTGCAACGATACGGATGTGAGGTGTTGGTTTGATTTTTATTTTGAAGACAAGGACCCTATTGAAAATATCTCTGTTGTGATACCTGCCAAGCGGGTCAAATGTTTCCGGATGGACAAAAAGAATGAAATCGGCGGCGTAGATCTGGGACGGTTGGAACAATATTCGCTGCGAGTAAGAAGCGAAAAAGAAGTTGTCGTTCAGTTCGGACGTATGGATGTAACGCAACCGAACTGTTCCTATATCGGATTGATGGGTTATAGCGAATAAGCTTAGTACAACAGAAAGAAAAAGACGTTGCACATAAAAGGATGCGCAGGATTTTAATCTGCGCATCCTTTTCTCATTGCTAAGTTTTGAAGAAAGGTTTGATTGTTTCAAATAGATATGTTATTATAAAACGGTAATAAATACGAATGAAAAGGGGTAAGTATATGAAGCTTTCGGTTTTTTATCGGCATGCGGTGGACGCGGCGATACAGACAGGTAAGACGTTGCAAGAAATACTAAGAACGATAAGGGAATTTGGAATTGAGGCGGTAGAAATTTGTCCGGACGATGTGGAAGAAGTATCAGAATTTCACAAAAATCTTAAAAACGCAGGGCTTGCTATTTCATCAGTGTATCAGTTTTTTGACTTTAACAAAAACGAAGAAGATAACGATGCGAGGGCAAAGCGGCAGTTGGAATTGGCGGAAAAGCTGAAAAGTCCTTTCGTAATGGCAGTTCCCGGTTTTTATGTGGGGAAGGATAAAGATACAGAACGGGAGAAAATGATAGCCGGATGCAAACAATGGGCGGAAAAAAGCGTTCTTCGCGGACTGACTCCTACGGTAGAAGATTTTGACAGTGTAGAAAGCCCTCTTTGTCGGGTAGAAAACATACGGGAATTTCTGGAAAAGATACCGAATTTACGGTTTACATTTGATACGGGCAATTTTATATTCAGCGGAATGAACGTAAATGAAGGACTGAAATGTTTACAAAATAAAACAGTCCATATTCATTGCAAGGACAGGAAGATCGTGAACGGTGATTATTTGCCATGCGCAGTCGGGGAAGGGGATTTGCGGCTCGACAGAGTATTGGGTCATTTTGAAGAGGCTGGATATAGCGGCTATTATGTGATTGAGCATTTTGGAGTAAAAGATTATCTGAAAGCCATCGAAAGTTCAGTGCGTTTTATCCAAGATATTAAAAATAATTTTAAAATTGTATCGGAGTGATAGCAGCGGGATGAATGAACTTTCTGTTTGCGGGCATACTAGGGATAAAAGCAACGCAAAAGGCTTTGCAAACAGGAGTAAAAAATGAATTTGAAAAAGAGAAAAATCATTTGTTTTAGTGGAATGTTGCTTGCAATTTTATTTGTATTTGCGGCGGTTTCCTGTTCAGACAGCGAAATTGCGGTAGAGAAAGTTACATTAAATCAAGCGACAGCATCATTAGAAGTAGGAAAGACATTGCAGCTTACGGCAACGATTGAGCCTGCCAATGCCACAAACAGAAATGTGGAATGGGTTTCGGATGAGGAAGCGATTGCTACGGTTTCCGAAAACGGGCTTGTTACGGCGGTGGCGGCCGGAGAGGCGCACATTACGGCCAGAGCGGGTGAAAAGTCGGCGACGTGTACTGTTACGGTAGCGGTGCCGTTTGACCTGAATGGATACAAAACAGGGCTTAAAACGGAACTGGACAAATATCGTGCCCAGGAATTGTTTGATGCGGGGAATACGGCAAAAATCAACGAGGCTCGAAATGCGGGCAAGGCAGCGATCGATGCGGCGGAAAGTAAAGAAGCGGCAGACAGCGCATTGCAGGTTGCAAAAGCGGAAATGGATAAAGTTCCCGCAATCAAAGCGACGGTATCGGCAGATTTGGGAGGCGAATTTACAGTAGGCAAACAAAAAGAATTTACAGTTTCCACGACCGTAGAAAATGCTGAAAACGTTATGGTTTTGGGTGTCAGTGAGTTCAGCAATCCGGAAGCCGTATATAAACTTGAATATTATGAAACGAAAGACGGAAATTGGTATGAACTGCCAGTAGGACATGATTTTGGGCCGAGCAGCGGGTTTCCTTTGATGAATCTGACGTCGCGGTTCCGAATTGTTTTCCAGGAAGCTGGGGTATTTGATTATACTGTAAAGATGGCGGATGCCAAGACAAAAAAGATTGTTTATGCACAGACGCAGAGCAAAGTTACCGTAAAAGGGGAAGGCGTAAAGGATGTAGAGGAGTTAAAAGAGACTGTCAGCGGAGCGAAGAGTGGGGACGTAATATTTTTGAATGCCGGCACGTATACGCTGAATGATGTGCTTTTGATACAGACAGAAGGCATCTCTTTGGTTGGTAAAGGTGAAGTGACGATCACGCGCGGAGAAGAATGGCTGACAGATGCGAAGGGCATGACGTCATTGATTACGGTACAGGCTGATAATATCACGATTGAAAATCTTACGCTTACGGGAGCGCGTCATATAGGAAACAACTATGCGCACGGCCTGAATGTCTATGTATCAAAAAATGTATGCGTGAAAAATGTGGTAGCAAAAGATAATGAAGGCGTAGGGATTATGGTGTACGGATCTGTCGTGGAGATGGAAGGAGTTACGACCCAAGGCAACGGTTGGGGCGGTGTCAACATCGATACAGGGATCGTTGAAGACGGAAAGACTTCTTTGACGGCGGACGAAACCTGCTCGTTTGCCGAGGATTTCCAGATTTATTGTGACAGTGAAGAAATGTCTCAGAAACTGACGGTAAACTTGCCGGATGATTATAAAAAAGTTTCGAAAGAAGATTCGCTGGGCAGAGTTCGCGCGGTTTACACGAACAGAGAAGAAAGTTGATTGAGAAATCAGAGAAAAGAAGCATAAAAAAACGCCTCTGCGCATAGAATGCGGCATGGCGAATTATCGGTATGAGGGCGCCTATCGCTATAAGCGATACAGACGCCCTTTGAAAATCAAAAAATATGTAATTCTGATCGCGGTACTAGCGGCGATCATAGGTGTTGCCGTTTATTTTCAGAGCAAAGTGACGAGTATTTTATGGGGTCTGAGTGAAGCAACGGTGCAGGCGCGTGCTGTCGAAGCTGTGAATGCGGCGGCTTTGGAAGCAGTAAGATGGAACGGGGTTGATTATGATAAGCTGGTAACCATCACGCGTGACGGTGAAGGAAATGTGCTTTCCATAGAGACAGATGCGCAGAGTGTAAACCTTATGGCGCGGCAAGCGGTGACGCTTGCTGCGGGAAAACTGAATACGGCTTGCAAACAGGGGGTAAAGGTACCGGTCGGCGCGTTTACGGGGATTGAAGTGTTGGCTGGGTTTGGGCCGAAAGTCACCTTTCGTATTCTGCCGGTGGGAAGGGCAGAATGTAAATTTTATTCTGATTTTCGAAGTGCGGGGATCAATCAGACGGTCCATACAATTTACATGGAAATTTCGGCATCCGTGGAAGTTGTGATGCCGCGTGAAACGCGGGAAGTAAGTGTTTCGGCGCCTGTTCTTGTCTGTGAAAGTGTCATCGTGGGAAAAATTCCCGATGTGTATTTACAGGGCGGGGTAAGCTTCTGAAAATAATTGTAACGTAAAAAATGGCGGAAAAGCAGGCAAAACAGCAAGAATTTGATACGAAGCATAAAAAATTGTTGACATTTTTTATGGGATGGATTATTATTATGCAAAAGGCAAAGACGGAGACAGACGCGGGCAGAATGCTTCCAAGAGAGAAAAGCTCATCGGCTGAAAGGCTTTTCGAGGCGGGCGCGCGGTATTCCCTCCAACAGCCCCCGCCCCGAATCAGAGTAAGGGAGGGCGTGATTCGCGCGTTAAGCGACAAGGAGGCGGAGAAATCCGCGAACATAGGTGGTACCGTGCATATTTTGCGCCCTGTGAAAGTTTCACAGGGCGCTTATTTTTTAGAAATAACGGAGGACATATGAAAGAACAGATACAAACCATACGAAAAGAGATGGAAGAATGGTTGGCTTCCGAAGGGAAAAGCGAAACATTGACGCGGGAAAAATTGTTTGCTTATAAAATGGAGCTTCTTGGTAAGACGGGAAAAATATCTGCGCTTTCCAAGGGCATGCGGGATGTATCCAGTGAGGATCGGCCGGAAATAGGGAAACTATTGAGTGAACTGAGACGTTGGGCGGAAGAAAATTTTGAAACAATGGAAGCGGCTTTGAAAAAGAGAGAGTTGGAGCAAAAGTACGCTACGGAACGTCTTGATGTGACCATGCCGGCTAAATTTACGGGGACAGGCAGTGTTCATCCGGTAACATTGGTTCGGGAAGAGTTGATCGATATTTTTTCAGGAATGGGCTTTGATGTTTTTGAGGGGCCGGAAATTGAAAGAGATTATTATAACTTTCAGGCTCTGAATATACCGGCGGATCATCCGGCGCGCGATATGCAGGATACGTTTTTTGTGACGAAAGAATTTTTGCTTCGTTCGCAGACATCTTCGGGGCAGATCCGTGTCATGGAAAATAAAAGGCCGCCTATCAAAGTTTTAAGCCCGGGTCGGGTTTATCGTTCAGATTCGGATGCGACGCATTCGCCTATGTTCCATCAGATGGAAGGCTTGGTTGTAGATAAAAATATAACGCTCAATGACCTGAAAGGCCTTTTGGACGAGTTTGCGCGCCGTATGTTTACATCGGAGACAAAGACGCGTCTTCGCCCGTCGTATTTTCCGTTCACGGAACCGAGCGTTGAGGTGGATTTGTCCTGTTCGGCCTGCGGGGGCAAGGGGTGCCGTATCTGCAAGGGAACGGGATGGATCGAAGTTCTCGGGGCAGGAATGGTCAATCGCAAGGTTTTGGAAAATTGCGGGATCGACCCTGATGAATATATAGGGTTTGCATTCGGGATCGGGTTAGAGCGTATCGCGATGATCAAATACGGGATCAACGATATTCGTTTGTTGTTTGAAGGCGATGTACGCTTTTTGAAACAATTCAGGAATTAAGGAGGCAAGCGGGATGAAAGTACCTTTCAGTTGGTTAAAGGATTATGTGGATATCGACGTGTCGGCAGAAAAGCTTACGGAAAAGCTGTTTTCGTGCGGATTCGAAGTGGAAGAGCTGATCGATTGCGGGGCGGAAATAGACCGTTGTGTGGTCGGAAAAATCACATCCATGGAAAAGCATCCGGATGCCGATAAGTTAAAAATATGCAAATTGGATTGCGGCGATTTCGGAAAAGACATTCAGATTGTAACGGGGGCGGACAATGTTGCGGAAGGTGACGTTGTACCGGTTGCTCTTGAAAACTCTTCATTGCATGGCGGCGTAAAGATAAAAAAAGGAAAGCTTCGCGGTGTAGAATCTTACGGGATGCTTTGTTCGGGAGAGGAACTTGGGATCAATGAAGATTGGTATGACGGGGCAGGTGTCAACGGAATTTTGCTTTTGCCGAAAGATACGCCTTTGGGGACGGATATTAAAAAAGTTGTAGGGCTTGATGATTATATTTTTGATATTGCGGTTACGGCAAATCGTCCCGATTGTCAAAGTGTTTACGGGATTGCGCGCGAGGTCGCGGCAGTTTTGAAAAAGCCTTTGGCGCCTTTGGATCTTACGTATACTCCGGATAATTTCAGTACGAGTGAGCGGGTGAATGTTTCAGTTGAGGCACCGGAATTGTGTCCTCGGTATATCGCGCACTATGTACGTGAGATAAAAATCGATAAATCTCCGCTTTGGATGCGGCGTCGGTTGGCTTTGTGCGGCCTACGTTCCATCAACAACGTAGTTGATATCACAAACTTTATTTTATTGGAATTGGGTCAACCTATGCATGCGTTTGACCTTTCCAAAATTGCGCAAAACAAAATATGTGTGCGGCGTGCGCAGCAAGACGAAAAAATCACGACGCTGGATGAGAAAGAATTTGCTTTGACTCCTGAGAATCTGGTAATTGCCGATGGCAGCAAACCTGTTGCCTTGGCGGGTGTAATGGGCGGATTAAACAGCGGAATTTGCGAAGATACGGACGAGCTTTTATTTGAAAGTGCGAAATTTGAACGGGCAAACATTCGCCGTACATCGCGTGCTTTGGGGCAGAAAAGCGATTCATCTGCACGATTTGAAAAGGGTGTGGATGCATATACGACGGGTATCGCGATTAATCGGGCATTGCACTTGATTGAGGAATTGGGATGCGGAAAAGTAGCGCGGGATCGGTTTGACATCGGGGCAAGTCAAACGAAGCCGACGCTTGTCAAGACTTCTGTCACGCAAATCAATTCTTTGCTTGGTATCGAGGTCCCTAAGGCGGAGATCTGTGATATTCTCAATCGGCTGAACTTCAACGTGGCGGCGAGGGGAGATCAGTTAACGGTCACGGCACCCGCTTATCGGGAAGATGTGGAAGGTTATCCTGATCTTGCGGAAGAAGTCATTCGCATGTATGGTTATGATCATATAGCAGGTACATTTTTGGAATGCGCATCGGTCACGAGCGGCGGTCTTACATCCGAACAGCAGATGGAAAACCGGGCGAAGAAGGTAATGCGCATGCAGGATTATAGCGAAATCATCACGTATTCGTTCATATCCCCGAAAGATTATGAACTGGTTCGGATGGAAAAGGAAGCGGAGAACGCAATACGAATCAAAAATCCGATCGGCGAAGATATGAGCCTTATGCGGACCACATTGGCACCTTCCATGTTAAATACACTGGTACGGAATATCCGTCGCGGAAACAAAGAGGCTCGGTTATATGAGTTGGCGAATATTTACATTGCGAAAGAGCAGCCTCTTATGGAAATGCCGAAAGAGCGTAAAATACTTTGCTTTGGGCTTTATGGTGAAAAGGAAGACTTTTTCACGGCGAAAGGTGCCATGGAAGCTTTTGCCGCTGATTTCGGGTTAAGTTTTGAATATAGATCTGCGAAGAGGTCTTTCCTGCATCCCGGAAAATGTGCGGAAGTCTTTTTGGGGGATGAATCAGTCGGATATTTTGGTGAGCTGGCGCCCGATGTCTGTGAGGAGCTTGCCGTTGATGTCGCCGTGTTTGTGGGCGAATTGGACTATGAAGGCCTCAAAGAGAAATTGAATGTAAAACTTCGGTATCAACCGTTATCGAAATTTCCTGAGGTGGAACGCGACCTTGCTCTTGTGACTGATGAGGAAGTGATTTGTGCCGATGTTGAGAAAGTGATTTGCAATTCTTGTAAATACGTCAGCAAAGTGCATCTGTTTGATGTCTATCGTGGTAAACAAGTGGGCGAAGGGAAAAAGAGTATGGCGTTCTCGCTGAAATTTACGCCGAGAGAAAAAGCGATTACTCCCGAAGATGCAGACGGATATGTAAAGAGGATCTTAAAGGCTTTGCACGAAGAATTGGGTGTTGAGCTTCGCTGAATTTTGTTTTAATAAAAAGAAGAAAAATTTATGATTGAAAAAATAAGCCCCCCAAAAGCTAAGCTTTTGGGGGGCTTAAAACGAATGAGAAAATAAATTTAATTGGAAGTGAATATCGTCTTGCTGCATTTTTCGGCATTGATCGCAAATCATTC
>CASEFE010000012.1 GCA_949287105.1 uncultured Bacillota bacterium | reverse complement strand
ATCAATTCTCTGTTATGATGAGCCGTTTTCTTCGATGAAAGGAAATATAAAGTCTTTTTTACCGACAACATATGAATGGACAAAATCGCTGGGTTGGCAGGAACAGGCTAAGTTTCAAATGGAAAAACATTCGCGAAATATAATTTATAAATGAGAAAGTTCGAGTCTGTACAAAAAATAGGACAAAATATCTTTTTTGTTCGGGCTCGCCACAATGAATAGACCTTGAAATATGAACCATAGTTATTCAGTTTCAAGGTCTTTTCTTTTGTAAAAATGTCGATTTTCCCTGTAAAACACTGCGTTTTTGCGGAGTTTTAGCAGTAGAAAAACTTATTTCAAACTGAACACCTTTTCAGGAAAAATTCAATTTTCGATAAGAGAACAAATTAACCTTTTCGTTTTCGAACTATAATTGTTCAGTTTGAAAATCTGGATTTCTTTTAAATATGTTATAATAATGGGCTTCAAATTTACAAGGTGTCTGGTTCATGAAAATAGAGTGTGGTCTTTTTTCATTAAATAAAGTTAGTCTGCTATTCCAAAATTTTCGATATTTTGCCAAATTTGACTTAATAGTTTACCATCTATATTTGCATATGTTTTGAAATCATTTAAAGTATTATAACTTTGATAGCCTTTGTTCATGTTGTCCCATTGATAAAAGTCAATTTTCCCTTGATGGTGTCGTATAATTCCATATTTTCTTCTATTGTAGAAAAACTGAAGCTCAGAATAAACTTGTAGGCATTGTATAAGGTCATCAAAATCAGGTTTGATCGGTTTTCCAGCTTTATATAATGCTTTTGCTTTATTTAAAGATACGAAATTATTTGACCAAGTTATTTTATCAGTATCGTCAAAGTCAGTTTGTTGTACCCAGCCGCATACAGGGCATACAATTGCATTGCTATCAATTTCAGTTTCACAAACATTGCATTTATTTTTTTTGTATTTTTATTATCTTTCATAATTTTCTCCTGAATAAGGTGTCCATTCACTGGATTCTTTCCATTGTCCGTCTATCAATTCCCAAGAATGTTGATGTGGTACGATCGGATGCAAATGGGGATTTCCGTGGTTTGAATAATGAATACTTTTTATAGGAATTCCGTTTGCATGAGTAATACGGCTACTTTTTAACTTTCCGTTTTGATAATAATCGTATCTTGTATTATGTCTTCCTCTTTGTTTGTATGTTGGTAATGATTTTTCATTTTCAACGTTTTCAATGCCTCCGCTATAACCTTGTCCCATTATAACTTTTTATCCTTCATAATGTCAAATCAGGATATGCAATTGAATAAAATTGCGTTTAGCTATTTTTTATTTTAACAGTTTAAAACTACCGTTTCAATGTTGCCTGTAAAAAATTTAAGAGGCTTATTTTGATTAGTTTACAAAATGTTTAAACTTCTAAAAAAAGGCGGAGTCTGAATGGACTCCGCCTTTTGCCGTTGTTCAGGGTTTGTGATTTTCGGCACAAACCTCTCAAATAATATAAAATACTGTTATCAAATCATTATGCAATAAAATGATCGCACATTATTTCTACGTAACGACAATAATTTTTGGGAATATGTTGCTAAAAAGAAAATACTGTGGTATAATTCAATTAAGTTATCGTAAACAGAGCTGGCAAACCGGCAGAATAAAGTTGTTAAATGGTTTGTTTTATTTATAGACAGTGAAGAAAGATCGATTATGTTATGCGAAAGGAGGAGAAGATGAAAAAATTATTTCTGTTTCTTTTTATGAGTTTCATTCTGAGTATTGGAATATTTACGCTGATCGGGTGCACTCCGGAAGGCGGAAAAACGAAAAATCCGCATGTCCATACATACGAAGGATATCAGACAGACGAGCAAAGTCATTGGCAGACTTGTTCCTGCGGAGAACAAACAGAGAAAAAAGCACATACATTTGTATGGAGTATAAGCGAAAACGGTCATTTCCAGCGGTGTGAGGTCTGCGGATATGAGAAAGCACAGGAAGAACACTCTTTTGAATGGCTGGTAAGCGAAAGTGGGCATCGGAAGCATTGCAAAGTTTGCGGTTATGAAGAAGAAATGCTTTCTCATACTTTGATCTGGGAAAAAGATGCATCCAACCACCGTATGCGGTGTGAGATCTGCGGATACGAAAAAGAACAGGAAGAACATACTTTCGAATGGTCTGTCAGTGAAAGCGGGCATCGGAAGCATTGCAAGGTCTGCGGTTATGAAGAGGAAATAATTTCTCACACTTTGGTTTGGGAAAAAGATGCGACCAATCATCGTATGCGGTGTGACATTTGCGGTTATACGGGAAAGTCAGAAGCGCATGACGCGATATGGAAAACGGATACATCCAATCATTGGATGGAGTGTGGAATTTGCGGATATGTTTCCGAACGTTGTGAAAATACAAACCTTCATTGGGATTTTGATGAAAATTATCACTGGGCGGATTGTTCTGCTTGTGGGGAGGAGATTGTTACCAAACATATCTATGGCGAAGATTCGGGCTGTGAAATTTGTGGGTACAGTCGGCTTATCACCTTTACGCCCTCTTCGGACGGATCGTCTTATTTGGTTTCCGAAAACAGGGAAGAAGCCGTACGCGTCGGGGAATATGATCTTGTTATTCCCGATCATTTTAACGGTAAGCCGGTGACACAAATTAAGGCTTACGGTTTTGATGGCGCAAAAATCCGATCGGTCGTTTTTCCGGAGGGATTGGAAATGATCGACCGCTATGCCTTTCGAAATTGTTCACTGCTGACCGAACTTCGGATTCCGGCAGCGGTTGAATTTATATATGAAAACGCTTTTTCAGGGTGCAGCGGATTGAAAAGTCTTACAGTCCCTTTCCTTGGAAGGGATTCGGAAGACGACAAAAATTCTTTTTTGGGGTATTGGTTCGGGGCGGCTTCCGGGTGGGAGAACTCGAGCAAAGTTCCGGCATCGTTACAGGAAGTGAGGCTTACGGGCGGAAGTTTTCTTGCGGATTACGCGTTTAGTAGTTGTAAAATTTCTGATCTTTGGTTGCCTTCGAGTATCAAAACGATTGGGAATAGTGCGCTGAATATTCCGATTGTCGGCTATAATTTGCATTATGCGGGCGATACTGCGGCATGGTGCGGTATTAGGTTTGGGGAAACACACGGAAGACGCAATTTGTATTTTCAGGATGTTGCGGTAGAAAATCTTATTCTTCCCGACGGCGTTACGGAAATACCGTCAAATGCTTTCAGTTGGTGTATGAATCTAAAGAGTGTACGTATGCCAAATTCTTTGAAGAGCATAGGGGATACTGCTTTTAAATTTTGTGAAGATCTGATTGCAGTAACGTTTTCCGAGAAATTGGAAAGTATCGGGTCGGATGCGTTTATGTACACGTCTGTGCAAGAAGTCCGTTTGCCGGATTCGTTGATATCGTTGGGAAGCGGCGCGTTTTCCAATTGTGAATCAATGTCAGTTCTTTCGATTGGAAATTCCCTTACTGAAATCAATACAGAAGCGTTTTATTGCTCTCGAGCGCTGAAAGAGGTTGTGATTCCCGATCAGGTTGAGTTTATTCGGTTGAGTGCTTTTGCGGGAAGTGGTATATCTAAACTGACTTGGGGAGACCAATTAAAAATGATCGGTTCATCTGCATTCAGCGGATGCGTTAATTTGGAAGGAGAATTGGTAATTCCGGATTCGGTTCAATCTATACACGAGGACGCTTTCAGCGGGTGTAAAAAATATACAGGTCTGGTGATCGGTTCGGGAGTGGAAAATATCGGAAAAACTGCCTTTTACGGTTGCACTGGCTTGCAAACTATTTCGGTAAAAGAGGGGAATGCGTTTTATGCAGGCGAAGGAAATTGTTTGGTTTGTCTTGAAACGAGGCTGTTGTTGCAGGGATGCAATCAAAGCGTGATTCCCGACGGCGTGAAAGAGATCAACGAAAGAGCATTTCGTAATTGTACCGAAATCACTCAGCTTATTATTCCCGCATCGGTTATAAAAATCGGAAAAGACGCATTTTTTAACTGTTCCGGATTGCAAAGTATTGTTGTCGAAGAAGGAAATACCGTTTATCGCAGTGAAACAAATTGCCTGATCGAACGGTCTACAGAAAAGATTATTTTGGGTTGTAATAAGAGCGTGATTCCGAATGGAGTGACGGCCATCGGAGATTATGCCTTTTTCGGATGTTCGGGATTGACAGAAGTTGTTTTTCCGGCAAGCTTGGGATCGGTTGGAGATCATGCTTTTTATGATTGTTCCGGCATTCAAGAACTTTCGATTCCGTCAACACTGAGCTATATCGGCAGTTATGCGTTTGGAAACTGCACCGGATTGTTTGGTGTGACATTTGAAAAGACGCAAGGTTGGGTGATTCGAGCGACTACTGGAAAAGAAACAAGTGTTTCGGAAGAATTGATTCAAACACCGCAAAAAGCAAGAGATCGGCTCGTAAGCGGATATGTGAGTTATTGTTGGATACGGAAGGATTCTTAAATTTAATAGAGCATCGGTGTTTTTTTCATATTTTATATTGATTAAGTACCCGGCTGACTTTTTTAAAAAAACGAAGATTGCGTAAATGAAAGAAATCCAATATTGAGATAAATTTTTTTAGAGGGGCAACTTCCGATTCAAAAAATTTGACCGATGCGCATTATAAGTTCAGATTAAAAGAGAGCAGACAAGACGAACGGTCTTGCCCGCTCTCTTTTCGCCCATATAAAAGGCGGAATTTGTCATGCTCTATTTTTTTACAGTTGTTCGGGGGGATGGCGTTCGGCGCTATTTTCAATATCAAACAAAACGAAAAGGCGCAGTCGCACAAGCTGTTTTTTGATTATATATTCATGTGCTATAATGTAGTTTTGGACGTAAAAGAAAAGTTTATTATATAATTTTTTATAAGTGAAAACGGCTTGACAATAGTCCGAAATCGGACTATAATTTTGTGGATTGTGAAAGGTGGAGTAAAATGGTTATTCAAAGTTCAAAGAATCTGAAACGATACAACAACATGATCGGGGAAATCGACGCCGTATATCATGAAGCATCATTAAAATTAGGTATATCGGACAGTATATCTAAAATTGTTTATACCATTTGTGACAACGGGGGGAGTTGTTTGCTGAATACAGTACGGAAACTTACGGGGTTAAGTAAACAAACACTCAATTCTGCGATACGTAATTTAGAAAAAGAAGAAATTGTTTATTTAAAAGCGGTGGATGGGAAAACAAAGGAAGTAAGTTTTACGCCAAAAGGATGTATGTTTGCCGAGAAAACAGCGTTACGTATCATAGAAATTGAAAATGAAATTTTCGGTTCTTGGGATGAAAAAGATGTTGAAACCTACCTTGCGTTGACAAACAGATTTTTAGTTTCTTTAAGAGAAAAAGTAAAAAAAATAGATTAAAAGTAACCTTATTGAAAAGAAAAAATTAAGGGTATTTTAGGCTTATAAAACGGTAGCAATGGAGAAATAAGGATGATACAGCTTTCAGAGCATTTTGACTATAAAAAACTGATACGTTTTACAATTCCTGCGATAATAATGCTCGTCGTTACATCGGTGTACGGAGTTGTAGATGGTTTTTTTGTTTCGAATTATGTAGGTAAGACGTCATTTGCGGCAGTCAATTTTATTATGCCGTTTCTTTTGATCATAGGCTGTGTGGGGTTTATGTTCGGCACCGGAGGAGGGGCGTTGATCGCAAAGACGATGGGAGAAGGAGATCCTCAAAGGGCGAATCAGCTGTTTACAATGGTTGTATTTGTATCGGTCGTTTGTGGAGTATTACTCGCAATACTCGGATTTGTTACAATAGAGCCTGTTGCAAAATTATTGGGCGCGGAAGAACAATTGCTGGCAGACAGCCTTGAATATGGAAGAGTTATTTTGTTTGCGATACCTGCATATGTATTGCAATTTGAATTTCAATGTCTTTTTGCGACAGCGCAAAAGCCGCAATTAGGGCTTTGGGTGACGGTTGCCGCGGGGTGTACCAATATTGTACTGGATGCATTGTTTGTGGCCGTATTTCATTGGGGGTTGGTCGGTGCGGCTGTTGCCACGGCGTTCAGCCAACTGGTTGGCGGGATTATTCCTGTTTTCTACTTTTTTTGTAAAAACAGCAGTATTTTGCGATTCACAAAATTCAAATTTGACGGAAAGGCTCTATGGAAAATATGTACAAACGGTTCTTCCGAATTGATGTCGAATATTTCCATGTCGCTTGTTGGGATGCTTTATAACTTTCAGTTATTAAAATATGCAGAAGAAAACGGGGTAGCGGCATACGGAGTTCTTATGTATGTCAATCTTGTATTTCAGGCAATTTTTTTGGGCTTCTCCGTAGGGACAGCGCCGGTGATCAGTTATCATCTGGGGGCGGGAAATTGCGATGAGTTAAAAAATCTGAGAAAGAGATGCCTGCGTGTAATCGCGGTGGTTGCCTTGGCGATGCTTGTACTGGCTGAAATTCTTGCAAAACCGTTAGCCTTGCTGTTTGTCGGTTACGATGCTGAATTGATCAATATTACGACAAGAGCATTTTTTATTTATTCGTTTTGCTTTTTGTTTTCGGGGTTTTCTATCTTTGGGTCTTCGTTTTTTACGGCGCTCAATGATGGGTTGATCTCGGCGGTGATTGCTTTTTTGAGAACGCTTGTTTTTCAGGTTATCGCGGTCATGTGTTTGCCGTTATTGTTCAAGTTGGACGGCATTTGGATTTCCATTGTCGTTGCAGAGGTTATGGCCTTTTTTATAACGATCCTTTTCTTGATCATAAAGCAAAAGAAATATCATTATTGATGATTTAGGTAGAGTCGATCATATAAAACCTGATTATATGTTTAATTAAGTTTAAAAATTTAAAGATCTGTGCTAAAAAAGAGGCGATATTTATCGCCTCTTTAAAAATACAAAAAATTTGTATTTGCGGAATTTTTTAATATAAATATTTTATTCGTGGAAAGGTGACGATTTGATTTAATAGGGAAAGCACAGACAGTTAAAAATATCTTTTTGATTTTTCTGCGGCTTTTGCCGTAAAAGAATAAACAACAGATAGCATTGAAATATAAGTTGTTGAGAATTTTTATAGACATATTGCAAAACCGTTTCGGATATGTTATACTTTGAATTGTTTTGAAATGACTGAAAAATTTTTTATACCGTTTTAATATATCAGAGAGGAAATGAAACATGCGCAAAATCTCCATTCCCATAGTGTATGGATCGTTTAATTATGACAGGTCGGTTCTGCTTCAAAATTTAGAACGTACGGGTGCGGCGCGCGTGATGTTAGCGATCGGACGTAAAATCAAAGACGGAAGAATACAGCCGGATTCGGGGATTGCCGGGCTTTCGGAAGAGATTTCCTTTTTCGAATCGAAAGGGTATGAAGTTTGTGTTTGGGTCGGAGAGACGATCGGGCATGGATGGGCAATCAACGAAAAAGGCGCATATAGCCATATCGTAAGTGCTTTGGGTGAGACAGCGGAATCGGCATTTTGCCCTACGGATGATCGGTTCGTAAAGGATATCAGTGAATGGGTCAAAAACGTAGCCAAAGCAGGGGCGAAGCTGATTTTATTGGATGACGATTTTCGGCAGTCGTTGCATGGCACGCCCTGTGCGGCGAGCTGTCTGTGCGAAGAGCATTGGAATCGCTATCAAAAAGTGGTTGGGGAAAATCTTAGCAGGGAAGAGATAGCGCAAAAGGTTTTTACGGGCGGACCTTCGAAATATCGCGACGCATGGTTTACGTTGATGGGCGACACGATGCTCACATTTGCCCGCAAAATTCGGGCGGCGGTAGATGAAGTGGATGATATGATCCGAATCGGGCTTTGTTCCACCTATTGCATTGCGGATCTGGATGGAGCCTGCCTAAAAGGTGTGGTTCAGATACTGGCCGGAAAAAACAAACCGCTTCTTCGTTTGTTTGGGGCACCGTATTGGGCGAAAAGCGGGTTTGATCTTGCAAATGTAATCAATTTGGAGCGCCTTTGCGCCAAAGAATGCGCATCCGTCGGTGCAGAGCTTATGAGTGAGGGTGATACGTATCCTCGGCCCAGAACGGCATGTCCTGCTGTCTATCTTGAAATTTTTGATCAGGTGCTTGCAGCGGATGGAAACATGGATGGCATTTTGAAATATATGCTGGACTACAACGCGCCGTACGGCTATGAAACGGGATATGTGGAAAGGCATATAAAGAATGAGCCGCTGATCAGGGCAATCGAAGAGGCTTTTTTGCAGGGCGAGTGTGTGGGGCTTCGATGGTTGGAAAAATTTGACTTGTTCCGTGGCGCGGAATTTCTTTCGGAAAGCATAAATGAAAATTCGAATTGGGCTTTTAACAGGGTGGGGGAAAGCAATCGCTTTGTATCTGCATTGGGTCTGCCCATTGCTTTTGAGGGTGAATATCCCGCAATCGTATTCGGAGAAAATGCCAGAGATTTGACCGAGCAGGATTTGCGTTACGGTGCCATTTTGGATGTGTCCGCCGCAAAGATATTGAAAACGCGCGGTATCGATACAGGGCTTTGCGGTTTACAAAAATCGCAGGATGTGATCGGAACGGAATTTTTTTGTGAGGAAAATATTCATGTTACATCCGCGCAGCCTATTTTTTATGATCTGACGGTTTCAAATGGGGCGGAAGTTTTAACGTATTTGGAGGGAGACCAGAAACATATCGGCGCATATCGCTATGAAAATGCAAACAAACAGCGATTTTTGGTGTATTCTTTTGAAGGAAATAAAACCGATAAACAAATCTTTGAAATGTATGCAAGGCAAAGAGAAGTCGTCCGTCAGTGCAGTTGGCTTTGCGGGAAAAAATTGCCTGCGTCGTGTACGGGCAATCCTGAAACATATATGATCTGCAAAAAGACGATAAAATCTCTTGTTGTCGGTTTTTGGAATTTATTTGCGGATGATATTCCTTTGGCGGAAATAGAGTTGGACAGGAAGTATTCTTCTATTAAATTTGTTTTAGGGCAAGGTGATTTGTCCGGCGAAAAAGTGATCTTAAAAAACGTAGCGCCTTATTCATTTGTCTGTTTTATTTTGGAAATATAAAAATTTGATCATAAATAATAAAGCCGCAAAGAAAAAATCTTTGCGGCTTTTATAATAAATGACGAATCTAAATTTTAATTGTATAATAGTCGGATATTCAGAAACGGTCGGAAATGGCATCCAGAACAGTTTGAATGCAAGTATAATGCGGAATAAAGCCGAGCAAAGATTTTGCTTTTTCCATGCTGCAACAGGGCGAATGTGAAATATGGTCCATAGAGCAATCGTAATCATCGGAAGAGAGGAGAGACTGAAAATCTTGTAAAGACACGAAACGGATAGCGGGCGTTTTTCCGAAATGTTCATAGAGTTGTTGCGCATACGCTTGCAGGGGGATTGCATCGGGGCACGCGGCATGAAAAATTTGCCGATCGCTTTTTTCGGGTTGGTTCAGACAGCAAATAGCAAGATCCGCAATATCCTGTGAATGTACAAATTGCAAAGTAGTAAGCCCGAGGAAAGGAAGGCAAATTTCATTTCCGGCGGCGATATCGCGGTAAATTTTTTCGTTCAGATTCCCTTGCGGGTTGATTGGCAGCCAGCCTTTTCCGCTGATATGTCCGGGATGGAGAACGGTCCATCGGCAATTTTTGTCCTTGGCGTATTGGGCAAGAGTCTGCACCATGGCAGCTTTTTCAAAGCCGTAGGCTTCGTGTTCGGTAGAAGGATGATCTTCACGGACAGGTATGTAATATTTTTCGCGGTAAATCCAGATTGTGCCGATCACAACGAGGTGTGTTCCGGTACCGGAAAAGGCGTCCACAAGTTGTTTTGCGTCCGAGGCGTTCATGCAAAGGGTGTCTATTACCGCGTCGCATTTTAAAGAACGGGTCAAAAGCGTGTTTTGTAGAAAAGAAGCACGATCCGAGAAGATCTGTTCTGCCTCATTCCATTCGTGGGCTGAAAAATAGGGCTTGCGGTTGCCGCGGGAAACGGCGATGACCGAGTGACCTGCGCGAATCAAAGAGGGAACGAGGTAACTGCCGATATGGCCGTTAGCACCAATCACAACAATTTTCATTTTTTCTCCTTAAAAGCAAGATTTGCCGCAATAAATTGATTTCTTTGATTATAACATGAGATACATGAAATTGCAACAGAATAAAAAATTTCATAGAAAAGGGAGGGGAAAAAAGACAATTTTCAAGTTCAGTAAAATTCAAAAAATTTATTAATTTAAATTTGAAATCAAGGTTGACATAGTTTGTTTGTCTTGTTATAATGTTAAACAAAAATCATTTTTTTCTGAAGTTTTTCCGAAACGGAATACGGCGGCAAAGACAGGATGCGATGATGAACGAGGAAGGATTATGAAAGTAGCAAGAAAAAATTACACAATTGTTTTTGATGACGAAACGGGAAATATAACTTCGTTTTGCGGAATTACGGGTTATGATTATATAGGTAAAGAAGTGCCTTTGCTTCGTTTTCGTCTGTTGAAGGAAAACGGAGAAGCTTTGGTTGTGGAATCGGGTAAGCTTTCGAAAAAATCGGAGCGGAGCGGAAAAGTGCGTTTGGAATATGAAATGGACAAAATTTCCGCCGTTGCGGAGTTTGACTGTACGGACGAAACGTTTGTAAAAGCGAGGGTATCCTTTTTCAATCATACAGAGTATCTGACGGAAAGTGTGCGTTTTCCTGGTATCGTTATAAAAAATCGGTTAGGGGTAGACAATTTCAAATTGTTCTGGCCGGCGATGGAAGGCGCAGAGATCGACAACATTGAATTCCGGAATGAATTGATGTCCGCCGTGGACGATAAGGTGTATCCTCCGAAAGGCTGGGCAGGGATTTATCCGGGTGCCTGTTCGATGCAGTTTATGGCATATTACAATGGCATGCACGGCATGTATTTTGCGTCGCACGATCCTCAGATGAATTTCAAAATGATCGAATGGAAAGCGGAGGAAGAGGGGATCGCGCTCATACAGCAATTATATCCCGGAACGGTTGAGAAAGAATATTCATATTCATACGACGTAGTCTTGGGGGCGATCGGCGGAAGCTGGTATGATGCGGCAGAAATTTATCGAAGTTGGTTACAGGGATCGGGGGCGATCAAGGCGCCGAAGATCAAAGAGAATGCGAATCTTCCGAAATGGCTTACAGATCCGCTTGTGGTAGTGACATTTCCGGTAAGGGGCACCTGTGATACGGGGGACATGTCGCCCAATTGTTATTACCCGTACACAAATTGCCTGCCTTATGTAGAAAAATACAAAGAAATTTTTCATACGCGCGTGATGGCATTGATGATGCATTGGGAAGGCAGTGCACCGTGGGCGCCGCCGTATGTGTGGCCGCCGTATGGAGACAAAGAAAATTTTCTGCACTTTGTGAACGAGTTGCACAAGGCGGATGACGTGATCGGTCTGTATTGCAGCGGAATCGGTTGGACGCAGTTGGATAAGAACAACGGCATCTACAACATGGAAGAGCAGTTTGACAAGCTAAAACTTGCAGACAGCGTGGAAGTGGGGCCGGATAATACTTTACAGTATACGACGATCTGCGGTCATATTCGGGACGGGTATGATCTTTGCCCTGCGTGTGAAGCGACGAAAGAGATCGCCGTGGAGGAAGCGCGGAAAATATCGAAGGATTGTGAAGTTGATTATCTGCAATACTTTGATCAGAATATTGGCGGGAACACATATCCTTGTTACAGCAAAAAGCACCCGCATCCGCCGTTGCCGGGAAAATGGATGCACGAAGAGATGTTGGACATTGCGGCGAAGATGCAGGAAGTATTTAATAAGGCATATCCGGATCGAAAGACGGTGCTTGGCGGGGAAGCTGCTGCCTGCGAACCGATTTTGGGCGCGTTGTATTTTAATGACAGCCGGTATAATATCAATTTGGTTTACGGTATTCCGGTCCCTGCATATAAATATGTGGTGGGCGAATATGTCTTGAACTTTATGGGGAATCATACGGCAGCGACGAGGCTTTTGAACACCAAACTGTATCCGGACAATTTGTTTTACCGAACGGCGTACTCGTTTGCGCAGGGTGACGTATTGACGCTGATGCTCAAAGACGGCGGTAAAGTGAACTGGGAATGGAATGATCCTTGGGATGATGAAAACGAACCGGACCAGGCAGAATATTTGCGGTATGCAAAATTGCTCAATGACTGGCGGGACGGGATTTTATATCACGCGTTGCGATTCGGGAAGATGGTAAAGCCGAAATCGATCAAATGTGCAAAATATTTGGAAAAGTTGGACAGGACAACGCTGGTGCGTTGTTTTGATGAAATTCTTTCGACGCGGATACAGACGGAAGAAGGAAAAGACTATCAGATCTTTGTAAACTACCGAAACCACACATCGGATTTTACCGTTACGGAGCCGATCAAATGTCTTTTGCATCGTAAGCCGGACGGAAGCGATTTTGAAAAAGTAGAAGCCTCTTGCGCCGAGTGGAGCATTCCGGCACACAGTGTGCTGGTTGCCGAAATCTTGCGGTAAAGGTTTGATTGTCGGTGCAGGCGAGGGCGGAGAAAATGGTCGGAGCGATTTTCAATGTACAGAGATTTTGTGTGCATGACGGGCAAGGCACGCGTACCGTTGTATTTTTGAAGGGTTGTAATCTGCGTTGTTATTGGTGCCATAATCCGGAGGGGATGGAGGCAAGGCCGCAAATGAGATACAACGCTGCAAAATGTATCGGTTGCGGACGATGCACGAAAGTATGCCCCGCGGGCGAAAAGACGGCGCTGTTTACCGAAGCGTGTACGGTGTGCGGAAAATGTGCCGAGGTCTGTTATGCGGGCGCACGGGAGATTGTCGGGCGAACGGTGACGGCGGAGGAACTTGCCAAAGAACTGGCGATCGATAAAGATATATTTGACGACTCGGGCGGCGGGGTTACGCTGTCGGGGGGAGAGCCGCTTTTGCAGGCGGATTTTGTTCAGGAACTTTGTTGTCGTCTGAAAGAAAAAGGAATCTCCGTTGCTGTGGAAACGGCGGGATGTGTAGACACGCAGAAATTGCTTTCGCTGGTCGGTAATTTTTCTGAAGTTTTTTGCGATATAAAATCGGCGGATGAGGAGAAACACCGTGCGGCGACGGGCAGGAGCAATCGTCTGATACTCGAAAATATTCGGGCAATGAGTGCGGCAGGTGTTATGCTGCGGCTTCGTGTACCTGTCATTCCGGGTTTCAACGACACGGGGGAAGACGCGGCAAAAATCGCGGAATTTGTTTCGACGCTTCCGAAAATTCCTGCCGTGGAGCTATTGCCGTTTCATGGAGTCTGTGTGGGAAAATATAGGGCTCTCGGGATGAAGTATGCGGCGGAAGGGAAGAAAACGCCTTCGCAGGAGATTTTGGAAGGACTTACAAAGCCTTTTATTCAAAAAGGTATCGAAATATCGTATTGAACCTATCGGAGGAAAGGGTAAAATGGTGAAAAATCTGGAATCCTTAAAAGAGAGAGGATTTTCGTACAGCGTCAATCCCCGTACGAAAGAGGAATGGATTTACTTATATTATTGCGCTATCGCCGAGATGCCGCCCGTCCATGTGCATAATTTGCGGCGTGCTTATGTTGAAAAATATGTGCTGGATCATTATTCTGTTCAGATCGGGCCGGATGATCTTTTGGCGGGTACGGTTTCTCCCTGTTATGAGCTGAGCGACGAAGAGCGAGCTTTGGTGGAAAAGGGGCAGGAAATCGAACGTCTTGCGGGGGCGATCGGCGGATATCAGACGGGCGGAACGGAACACAGGGTGATCGATTACGAAAAGCTTTTGCGGCTTGGGATCGAGGGGATCCTTTCGGAAATAGATGAAAAACTTTCGCGGCTTTCGTATGCGGACGCGGATTATTGTGAAAAGCAGGCTTTTTATCAGTCCTGTAAAATTTCATTGCAGGCTGTGTGTGATTTTGCAAAGCGGTACAGCATTGCGCTGCGGGAAAAGAGTGTAAGCGAAAGCGACGACGCGCGGTCGGCATCGCTTATGAAAATGAGCGAAATTCTCGAACAGGTTCCTCTTCGTCCGGCTCGTAATTTTTATGAAGCAATGCAGAGCATGTGGTTTGTGCAGTATTGCCTGCGCATCGTAAATGACATTACGCTGACGGGAAGGCTTGACAATTATCTTTATCCGTACTATGAGAAAGATTTACGCGAAGGTCTTATTACCAAAGACTTTGCGTATGAACTGATCTGTCAGTTGTTCGTAAAACACAACGAGATTTATGAAACTTGGCCTGCGTCCGTGATGGTGGGCGGCGTTGACAGGCAAGGGCATCCCGTTTGGAACGATCTCACAGCTATGTGTATCGATGCGATCGGGGATGTGGGGCTTATCAACCCTTCGGTAGCGGTATGCTATACGGATGACATGCCGGAAGAACTGCTCGATAAATGTGTGGATATGGTTGCGAAAGGTTATACACGTCCTTCGATTTTCAATGACCGTATCGTACAGCAAGGATTGCGGGAAGCGGGCGTTCGCGAAGAGGACGCGCGCTATTATGTGCACAGTACTTGCGTGGAAATAACGCCGATCGGCTGTTCAAATATTTCCGTTGCAACGCCGTATATCAATATCAATAAAGCGTTTGAATACATATTCGGAAATAAAAAACAGATTTACGGGGACGGATGCGCGATCGAAGGCTTGGACTTTGAATTGTCTTCGCTCAAAACATTCGATGATTTTTATAATCTGGCAAAGCAGGCGGTTTCCGAAATCATCAAAAACAATTTGGAATGGGTGTCTCAGCAGCTTTTTGCTACGGCGAAATATAAGTCCTGTCCGATGTCCTCCGCTTTTTTGGGCGATTGCTTGGAAAACGGAAAAGATTCTGCGGAGGGCGGAGCGCGCTACAATTTTGTGTATCCTTGTTTTCCGGGCTTTGTGAATTTTGTGGACTCACTGTCTGCGATCAAGAAGGCGGTTTATGACGAAAAGATCGTCACGCTCGAAGAGATGGCGGCGGCGCTGGCGGATAACTTTGCCAAAGAAGAGGATATACGGCAATATCTTTGCAACCGTTGCCCGAAATTCGGAAACGGCGAGGATGATGCCGACGCATTCGGCGTGGAGATGTACGAATTCCTGAAAGAAGAACTGAAAAAATATCGGGTACAGACGGGCGGAACCTTTCATTCGAGTTATTTTGCGTGGATCATGCACGGGCATCTCGGTGCGCGTGCGGCCGCATCGCCTGACGGCAGAAGGCAGGGGGAGGCATTGTCAGAATGTCTTGGCTCTGTACAGGGAATGGATAAAAACGGGCCGGCGGGCGTGTTGCGTTCGATAAGGAAACTGGATCAGAAATCGGGTATCGGCGGGATCGCCACCAATTTCCGTTTTGCAAAAAACTTTATCGACTCCAAGAAAGGACATGATGCCGTCAAGAATTTTATCCGTACGTTTTTTAAGAGCGGGTGCTTTGAGATCCAGTTCAATGTGGTAGATCAAAAAGACTTGATCGCGGCTCGTGAAAATCCCGAAAAGTATCGCACATTGATGGTACGGGTAGCCGGTTACAGCGATTATTTTGTCAATCTCGATCCGGTAATTCAAGATGAAATTATCCGCCGCAGTGAGCACGGCGATATCTGAATGAAAGCATAAGATTTTCTGCGTTTATCATTGTGAATCAGCCTCGAAAGTTATTGCTTCGAACATTCATTGATTAAGTTGAAAAGGATTTCTCATAAAGTTTTTTAAGGGACATATGCTGAAATTTTATGTAAACAACTCGGATTGCTCGTGAAATTAAATTAAAAAAGCGGTTTGAATTTTGTCAAAAAAATGGCAGAAAATCTGAACAGGACAATTTTTATCGACAAAAAAGTCGGGGATCAGAAACAATCGGCGCGCGCTGAATTTATTTCAGCGCGCGCCGACTGTTTTTAATAGCAAAAATTTTTCTGGTTGTTATCTGAAAAAGAGCGAAACGCTGATGAGCATAAGGATCAGCCCTCCCGAAAAAGAGGCGCCAAGGCTGTACAGGTCAAAGCGTTTAAGCCGAAAAGAACGCCGATAAACAAAATAGGCGATCACAGCAAGAACAATCATCAGGGTGTATTCGACAAAGGGGATTTGCCATTCGAGGTTATACACATTTTTTGCCGGCGTGCAGGCCGCGGCAAAAAACAGGTAGTACGGTATCATGAATTTCAGACCGAACCAAGAATCGGAAATTTGGCCTGCGCTCTCTGCGCGGTGGGATTTTGCCGTGTAAAAAAGCCCGAACCAGGCAGCAATTCCTTCTATGGCGGTGAGAGTAAGGGGGATCCATGCATACGGCTGTTGTGAAGTCCTGTAGCAAATAGCAGCATTAAAAAATTGAAAAATTACTTCCGTAGGCCCGAAAGTCGTAAATTGAGCAGAGTTGAGCGCTTCTCGCGGCAGATCTGAAACGTATGTTTTAAGGTAGAGGGCGGGTTGAGTCAACAAGAAAGTGCCTGCGAGCATAAAGATGATTCCGTCGCCTACGGAATTGGCACGTGAAAAGAGAAACGAATTGATGCCGAATAGAAGAATGCCTGCCGGCAGCGATGCAAAAAACAATGCGGCGTATATACTCATATGAAAAATATTTTCGCTGCATGCAATGATGGTAACTCCTACAGTGTAGGAGATGGCATAGGGTATAAACACGAGCATAAGTCCGCCGATTGTGCGTACGAGCAGGAGCGTATCGCGTTTTACGGGCAAGGAGTACCATAAGTCAACGCTGCGGGGTTTCATCCGATAGGAAAATTGGATGCAAGGAACGATATAACACAAAAAGCATAGCGTAACGGCGGGAACAAAACCCAAAGGGTTTCCGGGATAGAGAGAAGTAATTGTGCCGCTTTGCTCGGGAAATCCTTGGGTCAGGATAAAATCGGAGGAAAGTGCAGTAACGGCAAATAAGGCGGTGGTAATGGCCGCAAAGATGCATAGCGGCAGAAGAATGCGCTTGATTTCATACTGAATCGATTCTTTCATAATTCTTCTCCTGTTTGTGTACGGATGAGGAAAAATTCTTCGAAATCAATGGGTATCTCTTCGATGAAGAGGGGAGAAAGTTTATTTAATTTCTGCAAAATCAAGTCCGTTTCGCCCTGTATGATCAATGTTGCCACGCGCCCGATGCATTCGCATTTTATGTATTCGAAAGAAAAATCTTTGGAATTTGCCTCTGTATTGAATGCAATTTGAAATTTATGGATCTTTTCCGGGTTTTCACGCGGGCCGCCGCAGATCGCCTTTTTCTTTTCAATCAAGGCATAATGGGTGCAGATGTCGGACAGTTCCCGCAAAGAGTGGGATGCAATCACCGCCGTGCATGCCGTTTCTTTGTTGAGCTCGGTCAGTGCTTGCTTAAATAAGAGCCGCGCGCCGGGATCCAGTCCGTCGAACGCTTCGTCGAGGAGAAGGTATTTCGGCCGTGCGGCAAGCGCAAGTGCAAGAAACATTCGGCGCTTCATTCCCTTGGAAAAATTGCGAAGAGGCGCGTTTTCGTCCACGGCAAAAAGGCGAATCCATTTCCTAAACAGATCATAAGAAAAAGGATAGTAGGCTTTATATAATGCTGCCAGTTGATTGCCGGTCGTATTGGCGCCGTAGAAAGGTTCATCGGGAAGAAAAAATATTTTGCGTTTTATTTGTTCGTTTTCAAAGACAGGCTCTCCGTCATAGAGGATATCGCCTTCGTCGGCTCGCAGAACACCTGCCATCAGTCTCAGAAGTGTGGATTTTCCGGCACCGTTGATTCCCACGACACCAAAAACGCATCCGTCAGGAATGTGCGCCGAAACACCTTCGAGAACACACTTTTTTCCATACGATTTCTGAACATTGTCAAGTATGATGATATGTAAATCCCCCTTATTAACGTTCTCTTAAAGAAATTATATGCCACTTTATTTTGCATTTGTCATGGGCAGAAAAGATTTTTTATTCAGCTTTTTCAGTATTAAGATAAACCTTATATTTTGCCCGCATGAAACAAAAAAGTTTGGTTTTTGGATCAGTTTTGTTTTTCATCCGGAAAAAGCAGGCGGATCATCTGATTTGCGTATTGAACGGGCAGGAGCGTAATTTTGTCCTCGAACTTTTTCACGCTTTTGAAATTTTTAGCGGGAAAAATGACGCGTTTGAATCCCATCTTGATACACTCGTTCACGCGTTTTTCGGCAAACGTGACGCCGCGCACTTCGCCGGTGAGGCCGACTTCTCCGAATACGGCGGTAAATTTTTCGATGGGTTGATTTTTGTATGCGCTGGCAAGTGCGGCGCAAACGGCGAGGTCCACGGCAGGTTCGCCGAGACGGATCCCGCCCATTGCGTTGAGGTATACGTCCTGGTTATAGAAGGGGAGTCCGCATCTTTTTTCGAGAACGGCGATCAGCAGAACGAGTTTGTTGTAGTCGATGCCGAGAGGCATGCGTCGGGGAAGGCCGTATGCGGTTTTTGCCATCAGAGTTTGAATTTCGACCATCATGCAGCGGTTGCCCGTCTCGGAAGGCGTAACGCAGCTTCCGGCGGCCTGGCCGCGGTTTTCCGAAAGAAAAATATCCGAATAATCGTTTACGCCGTAAATTCCTTCTCCGGTCATTTCAAAGACGCCGACTTCCTGTACCGACCCGAAGCGGTTTTTATAAGCGCGTAAAATTTTGAAATTATCTTCTTTTTCTCCTTCAAAATACAGAACGGTATCCATGATATGTTCAAGTACTTTCGGGCCGGCGAGTGCGCCGTCTTTTGTCACGTGTCCGACAATAAAGAAGGTAATGCCGCGGCTTTTGGCGATACGCTGTAATTTTCCGGCGCATTCGCGTATCTGGCCGACCGATCCTGCGGCGGAAGACAAGTCGCTCGTATAGACCGCCTGAATGGAGTCGATCACCACAAATTTTTCGTTGTCGATTGCTTCCGCTATGTCTTCAAGGCAGGTTTCATTGAGCAGAAGGAGATTGGAAGAATTCAGCCGCAGGCGCGCACAGCGCAGTTTAACCTGTGAACAGCTTTCCTCGGCAGAGACATAGAGTACGCGTTCCGTTTCGGCAAGATGAGCGGAAACCTCCGTAAGGAGCGTGCTTTTGCCGATCCCGGGGTCGCCGCCGATCAGGACCAGAGAACCGGGAACGATTCCGCCACCCAAAACGGTATCGAGTTCGGGAATGCCGGAGGATATGCGCATCAGCTTTTCTTCCCGGATCAAAGACAGGGGAAGAGGGGATGCAGAAGAAGAGGAGCGCTCCCTTTTTGCTTCTTTACGGGGTGTTTCGACCGCCGCGATTTCTTCGACGAGCGTTCCGAATTTTCCGCAGCCCGGGCATCTTCCGAGCCATTGCGGACTTTGGGTTCCGCATTCGGAGCAGACGAATATTGATTTTTGTTTGGCCATAAATACTCCTTCGTAAATGATAAAAAACGGAAAGAAGACGTGGATCCGCAAAAGGCTGGTTTTCAAAAAAATGCAGGTACGGCCAAGCCGCAATAGAACTTGCAATTTTCTTTTGAAAAGTTTTTTCTATATTTGAAAAAGTTTTTTTATAATTGTTCTGAGTTTTTTCTATAACTGTTCTATAACTGTTCTATAATCAATGCGTTTGCGGTGACCGTGATCCCTTCGCCGCGCCCGATACTGCCAAGCCCCTCGTTCGTGCCCGCAGAAATTCCGATCCGATCGGCAGGAACGCCGAGAACACGGGCGATATTTTCTTTCATGCGGGGAATATAGGGGGCAAGTTTGGGCTTTTGTGCGACGATGGCGGCTGATATATTGCCGACTTTGCAGCCTTGGTTTTGAATGAGGTCCGCTGTATGGGAAAGAAGTTTAAGGCTGTCCGCATTTTTATATTTCGCGTCGGTGTCGGGAAAATAATATCCGATATCGGGAAGACCTGCCGCCGACAGGAGGGCATCCATGACGGCGTGGACGAGCACGTCACCGTCGCTGTGTGCGATGAGGCCTTGCGTGTGCGGGATTTTGACTCCGCCGAGTACGACAAAATTGCCCTCGCCGAATGCGTGCGTATCGATTCCGATGCCCGTGCGGAAATTCTGCATTTCAAAATCCTCCCGAAAAGTCAATTTTCTGTTTTGCCATTCTCCTGTAAACAGAACGGGCGGCGCGATGTATTTTGCGTAAACGCCGGAGTCGTCGGTAAATTGTTCGTTGTCGCCGATTTGACGATAGGCATTCAGAATGGATGCGTAGGAAAAGCCCTGCGGAGTCTGCAAAGTGCAGGCGCTGGAACGGTCGTATTGTGCGATGATGTGCCCGTTACTTGTCTGTACGAGAGTATCCGTGCAGGGGAGAGAGCATATGGCGCTGCCGTATTTTTGTGCGCAGCGAATGCAATCGTCGATCACGTTTTGCGAAACAAAAGGGCGGGCCGCATCGTGGATAAGCACAAGATCGGGTGCGAGCGGCAACATATGTTCAAGCGCGTTCCGCACCGATTCGGTACGGGTTTCGCCGCCGTCGACAAGTACGACCTTATCAAAGTCTTGAAGAAGATCTGAAATTTCACTGCGGTCGCATTCCCGGCAACAGACAAAGATCTTGGAAATATTTTTGTTCAAGGAGAATGCAGAAACGGTGCGGGCAAGAACACAAGAACCGCCGATGTTTTGTAAAATTTTATTTTTTTTGAATCCTGCTCTCGAACCTGTGCCGGCGGCAGGAAGAACGGCAAAAATTTTCATGAGGCATCCGTATCCGAAAGAATTTCATAAAGAGAAGCAGCCTCTTCTTTTTTGACTGTTTCTTTTAGGTCAAGGACGCGAAACCGCAGGGATCCGGCGGAAAATCTGAGTTCTACCACATCGCCCACTTTCAAAGAATAAGCAGGTTTTACGTCTTTCCCGTTCACGCTCACTTTACCGGCTTTGCAGGCATCGCCGGCAACGGTACGCCGTTTCAGAATGCGTGAAACTTTTAAAAATTTATCGATTCGCATTGTGAATTCTCCGATATAAAATATATGCCGCAATATGAACGCGGCCTTCAAAATATGGGGCCGCGTTTGTCTATTTTTGCCGAAAAATGAAATATTTCGCAGAATTTGTAAAAAAAAGATGGACGCGGCCGAAAAGCGATTGACATTTCTTTGGATATTTTATATAATATCAAACTGTATCATTATGGAGTATAATGTGGATTTTGCCCTTTTATGGCAAAAAACAAGCGATTCATTCAGCGGATATTTAATAATATTGTATTAAGAGAAATACCGAATCGCATGGGATCTCTAACATTATACAGCAAAATTCCAAAGTTGTAAAGAGGCGGAGGATAAATGAGCGAAAAAATTTTTTTCGCGTCTGCCGGGAAAAATACCGCGGTATTTCGCTGACCATGAAACGAATATTTTGAAGGAGCAGTGTTTGATGGATTTACCTATTCAAAAGTACGGCAAAACAGAGAGACGGAAGTTCGGCAGCATCAACGAGGTCATTGACATCCCCGATCTCGTAGAGATTCAAAAGCAGTCGTATAAGACGTTCATCGAAGAGGGCATCGGCGAAGTTTTAGAAGATTTTTCACCCATTACCGATCATGCCGATCATTTCGAGCTGTATTTTCTTGATCATTATTTTGGTTCTACGCCGAAATATGATGAAAAGGAATGCAGGAATCGTGATGCGACGTTTGCTCTTCCGCTGCATGTGAAAGTGCGCCTTGTCAATAAGGTAAAGGATGAAGTTTTGGAACAGGACGTGTTCATGGGCGATTTTCCGCTCATGACGGAGAACGGTTCTTTTATCATCAACGGTGCGGAACGCGTCATTGTTTCTCAGTTGGTACGATCTCCCGGCTCGTACAATGAATCGGAAAAGGACAAGACTGGCAGAGAGATGTTCAAGACGACAGTCATTCCGAACCGCGGTGCATGGCTGGAATTTGAGCAGGATTCGCAGGGCGTATTGTGGGTGCACGTAGACCGCAAGAGAAAGATCTGTGCGACGGTCTTGTTGCGTGCGCTCGGATTCGGATCGGACTCGGCATTGCGCGACGTATTCGGCGAAGACGAGAGCATGATCAATGCGACCATTGAAAAGGATACGGCCAAGAGCGAGCAGGACGGTTTGATTGAACTTTATCGCCGTCTGCATCCGGGCGAAGTTCCGACGGACGATTCTGTCCGCCAGCATTTGCGCAGCCTGTTTTTTGATCCGCGCCGGTATGACGTAGTCAAAGTAGGGCGTTATAAATTCAATAAAAAGCTGAATCTTGCATATCGTTTGCCCGGATGTGTTTCTGCGGAAGACATCGTGGATCCGGAAACGGGTGAAATTCTGGTAGCAAAAGAGGAAAAGATCAGCGAAGAGAAGGCATTTGCAATTCAGAATGCAGGGATCAACGTAGTGGAAGTTCTTGTTTCCGATGAAAAGGCAGGCCGTATCAAGCATCGTGTCATCGGCAACAACACGGTTGATTTTTCGGCTGTTTCGGAAATAGACCCGAAGACGTTCGGACTTCTTCCCACGATCTATTATCCGAATTTTGTATTCTCGAAAGAGATTGCTGCTGCATGCGATAACGGAAGTTATGAAGAAGTTGCGGAGCATTATCTTGACAAAATCAATGAGGTATATTATGTCACGGAAGGAAGGCCTTCTGACGATGAAAAGCCGGAAGAGCGCAGGAATCGTGAAAAGCGCAAGGAAAACCGGATCAAGTTTGTGCGCGCCTGCAAACTTTTCCATGAGATTTTAAACCGTGACGATATAGCCGTATTGCCGGAAGAAAAGAAAGAGATCCGTCCGTTGGTAGAAAAGCTGAATCATCGTCATATCACGGTCGATGATATTGTGGCGGCGATCTCTTCTAACTTGGATCTTCGTTACGGCATCGGCACGACAGACAACATCGACCATTTGGGAAATCGCCGTGTGCGCAGTGTGGGCGAACTTTTGCAGAATCAGCTGCGTGTCGGTATCGCGCGTCTTGAAAGGCTCATCCGTGAGCGTATGGCGACGCAGGATCCCAATGAAGTGACGGCGTCGGGGCTGATCAATGTACGCCCCGTGGCGGCGGTGATCCGCGAATTTTTCGGATCGTCGCAGTTGTCGCAGTTTATGGATCAGACAAACCCGATCGCAGAACTGACGCATAAGCGGAAACTTTCCGCTCTCGGGCCTGGCGGACTCAACCGTGACCGTGCAACTTTTGACGTGCGTGACGTGCACCACAGCCATTACGGCCGTATGTGCCCGATCGAGACGCCTGAAGGACAAAACATCGGTTTGATTTCTTCGCTTGCGACGTTCGCGAAGGTAAATGAATACGGATTTATCATGAGCCCGTACCGCAAAGTACGCAAAGAAGTGATCGGGACGGACGAACACGGTCATTCTGTTATAAAAGCGATCGTTACCAACGAAGTGCGGTATCTCACGGCGGACGAAGAGGACAGATACGTTGTGGCGCAGGCCAACGAACCTCTCGGAGAAGACGGGACGTTTATCAACGAACGTGTTTCCTGCCGTCGGCAGGCGGAAATCACGCAGTTGCCGCGCGAGCAGATCGATTATATGGACGTTTCGCCGAAACAGCTTGTTTCGGTTGCAACGGCACTTATTCCGTTTTTGGAAAACGACGACACGAACCGTGCGCTCATGGGTTCGAACATGCAGCGGCAGGCGGTGCCGTTGCTGAAAACGGAGAGCCCGATCGTTGCGACGGGTATCGAAGCGGCGATCGCGCGCGATTCGGGCGTTATGGTGAAAGCCAAGTACGCGGGCAAAGCGATCGGTGTATCCAGCGATCTGATCAAGATCCGCCGCGACGACGGTATTATAGACGAATACAGGCTCAAAAAGTTTGAGCGTTCCAACCAGGGAACCTGCCTGAACCAACGCCCCATTATCAATACGGGGGACCGTGTGGAAGCGGGCGAGATCATTGCGGACGGTCCTTCGACCAATAACGGTGAACTTGCGCTCGGCAAGAACATTCTGATCGGTTTCATGGAATGGGAAGGCTACAACTACGAAGACGCGATCCTGATTTCCGAAAAACTTGTTCGGGAAGACGTATTTACATCCGTGCACATCGAAGAACACGAGACGGAAGCGCGGGACACCAAGCTCGGTGAAGAAGAGATCACGCGCGATATTCCGAACGTCGGCGACGACGCGCTCAAAGACCTCAACGAAGACGGTATCATCCGTATCGGTGCGGAGGTAAACAGCGGAGATATCCTTGTCGGTAAAGTGACGCCGAAAGGGGAAGCCGAGCTTACGCCGGAAGAGAGGCTTTTGCGTGCGATTTTCGGTGAGAAGGCGCGTGAAGTGCGCGATACGTCTCTGCGTGTTCCGCACGGAGAGGGCGGTATCGTTGTAGACGTGAAGATTTTCACAAAGGAAAATAAAGACGAACTTTCACCGGGTGTAAATAAACTGGTGCGAGTTTATATTGCCCAGAAACGTAAGATTTCCGTCGGCGACAAGATGGCGGGACGTCACGGTAACAAGGGTGTTATTTCGCGTATATTGCCGGAAAGCGATATGCCGTTTATGGCGGACGGCACGCCTATGCAGATCGTTTTGAATCCGCTCGGCGTTCCTTCCCGAATGAACATCGGCCAGGTATTGGAAGTGCACCTGGGCCATGTCTGCAAGCAGCTTGGCTGGAAGATAGCCACACCGGTTTTTGACGGTGCGAATGAAAAAGAGATCCGTGAATTGTTCGAGGCCAACAATATTGTGGGGCCGAACGGAGAAGTAGACGGTAAGATTCAGCTTTATGACGGACGTACGGGCGAAGCGTTCGAAAACCGTACGACAGTCGGTCAGATGTATATGATCAAGCTGATTCACCTTGTCGATGACAAGATCCATGCCCGTTCCATCGGACCGTACTCCTTGGTGACGCAGCAGCCGCTCGGCGGTAAGGCGCAGTTCGGCGGCCAGCGATTCGGTGAAATGGAAGTGTGGGCGCTCGAAGCGTACGGTGCTGCGCATATACTGCAAGAAATCCTTACAGTCAAGTCGGACGATATCGTCGGGCGTGTCAAGACATATGAGAGCATCGTTAAAGGCAACAATATTTCCGAACCCGGTATTCCGGAGGCATTCAAAGTATTGCTGAAAGAGTTGCAGTCGCTGGCATTGGATGTCAAAGTTCTCAATGAGAGCAAAGACGAGTTGCAGCTGAAAGATCTTTCCGAAGCGGAGTTTGAGGAAGAAGAACATACGGACAGGCACGTCGATGAAGAAGAGATCGATTTCTTTGAAGATGAAGACGAGGATGAAGAACTCGGCGTAGAATCCATCTTTGAAGAAGACGAGCCGGAAGACGACGAGGACTTTGTATCTTCTGACCTGTTCCAGGAAGACGATCTCGATGATCTTGATGATCTGGATGATTTGGATGATCTGGACGAAGAGGAAGGGTCGGAAGAAGACGAAGCCGATTCGGATGACGGGAAAGAGGACGAAGAGGAGCCTGATGCGGCAGATCTCTTCGACGACGAAGACTAATCAGACGGGAGGACATATATGTACGAATTAAACGATTTTGACTCAATACAGATCGGAGTAGCATCTCCCGAAAAGATAAGAGAGTGGTCATACGGCGAAGTTACGAAGCCGGAGACCATCAATTACCGTACGCAGAAGCCTGAACGGGACGGATTGTTTTGCGAGAAGATTTTCGGGCCGACGAAAGACTGGGAATGCCATTGCGGAAAATACAAACGGATCCGTTATAAAGGGATCATCTGCGAAAAATGCGGTGTGGAAGTGACGCGTGCGAAAGTACGTCGTGAAAGGATGGGGCATATCGAGCTGGCAGCTCCTGTTTCGCATATCTGGTATTTCCGTGGCGTACCTTCGCGGATCGGTTTATTGCTGGACATGGGTCCTAAGCAGTTGGAACAAGTCATCTATTTTGCGGCATATACGGTTTTGAATGTCGGTTATCTCAACAAGCTGGTCGGCTGGTCCTATGCGGATGAAGAAGGATTCCGTGCGGATATCGTCGGGTTCGGTGAAGAGAAGATCGTCGGAGAATACAAAACCAAAGACGAAGCGAGAGAAGCATATTCCAAACTGGTTGCGGAAGGCGTGGACGAAGATAAATTTACGTTTGAGGCGAAAAACGGCGTAAACGGAAAATATCTGAAAGAGGTATTCGGTAAGATACGCGAAGGCTTGGTAAAGAATTCTTTCAGTCTCAACGATAAAGTGGTTCGTGAAGGGGAAAAGGTTTATACCGTTGTACGTCGCGAACTGAAACTTTTGTGCAGCAAAGAGTTTGAAAACAGTGCAGACGGCGAAGCGCAGGCAAAAGCATTTGCGGCAGATACGGATGCAGCGGAACTTTTCTATAAGAAGGTCGTTACCGACCGCGAACTTCGCGACATTGAGGATAAATACGGCGACGAAAAGGTCACGGGGCTCAAAGTCGGAATGGGCGCAGAAGCGATCCGTGAGCTGTTGCAGGCGGTCGACCTTGAAAAAGAGAGCGCAGAAACAAAAGATATCATAGAAAACAATCCGAGCGGAAGCAAACGTCTTCGCGCGGTCAAGAGAATTGAGATCATCGAGGCTTTCCGCAAGAGCGGAAACAGACCCGAATGGATGGTACTTACGGTATTGCCGGTCATTCCGCCTGAATTGAGACCGATGGTTCAGCTGGACGGAGGAAGATTTGCCACGTCCGACTTGAACGATCTGTATCGCCGCGTCATCAACCGGAACAACCGTTTGAAGAGACTGATGGAATTGGGTGCGCCGGATATGATCGTAAAGAACGAAAAGCGCATGCTGCAGGAAGCAGTGGATGCGCTGATCGATAACGGCCGCCGCGGCAAGGCGATCAGCGGACCGTCCAACCGTGAGCTCAAATCGCTGTCCGGATTGTTGCGCGGCAAGCAAGGGCGTTTCCGTCAGAATTTGCTTGGTAAGCGTGTTGACTATTCGGGACGTTCCGTTATTGTCGTAGGTCCGGAACTCAAGCTTTATCAGTGCGGTCTGCCGAAGGAAATGGCGATCGAGCTGTTCAAGCCGTTTATCATGAAAAAGCTGGTGGAGAGCAACCAGTGCCAGAATATCAAGAGTGCCAAACGTGCGGTAGAGAAGGCAAAGCCGGCGGTTTGGGATGTGTTGGAGAGCGTAATCAAAGAACATCCCGTTCTTTTGAACCGTGCGCCGACGTTGCACCGTCTTTCCATTCAGGCGTTTGAACCTGTATTGATCGAAGGGCGTGCCATCAAGATTCATCCGCTCGTCTGCGGCGCGTTCAACGCCGACTTCGACGGTGACCAGATGGCTGTGCACGTACCGCTTTCGATCGAGGCGCAGGCGGAAGCGAGATTCTTGATGCTTTCGTCCAACAATATTTTGAAACTTTCAGACGGCAAGCCTGTCATGACACCGACGCAGGACATGATTTTGGGTGCCTATTATCTGACGATCGTGCGCCGCTATGACGGAAGGTGGTACGACAAAGACCACAACGAAGTGGCGGAAGGTACGGAAGGCGCAGAATTGTACCGTGCCGGGTTGTATTCTTCGGAAGACGAAGCGATCATGGCATACCAGACAAAATTCATCACGTTGCAGGATGAAATCTGGGTACGCCGTACGGTCAAGTTACCGGAAGGAAGATTCTTCGGCGAAGACGGGGAACCTTTGACGGAAATTACCGGCAGGGTCAAGACGACGGTCGGGCGTATCATCTACAATGAGGCGATCCCGCAGGATCTCGGCTTTGTGCCCCGCGAAACCAAAGAAGATTTTCTGCAATATGAACTGAGTGGTTATAAAAAGGACGAACAGGGCAGGCCGAAGAGTGTGCCGGTCGACAAGAAGATGATTTCAAAAATTGTCGATCGCTGTTTCAAGACGGGCGGTGCGCCGAAAGCGGCCGAGGTTTTGGATAAAATTAAGGCGCTCGGATTCAAATATTCGACGATCGGCGCGTTGACGACATCGGTGTTCGATATGCATATTCCGGACAGCAAGCGCGTTAAGATCGGCGAAGCTGAAAAGAAGGTTGAAGGCATCGAAAAGAAGTTTGCCCGTGGTACTTTAACGGAAGAAGAGCGTTACAACGCAGTGGTTAAAGTCTGGAAAGAGACGACGGATGCCGTTACCGAAGAACTGAAAAAAGACGCTGACGATTTCAATCCGATCTGGATGATGGCGAACTCGGGAGCGCGTGGTTCCATCGACCAGATTAAACAGCTTGCCGGTATGCGCGGACTCATGGTTGACCCGCAGGGCCGCATGATCGAAATTCCGGTTAAATCCTGTTTCCGTGAAGGACTTTCTGTTTTGGAATACTTCATTTCCTCGCACGGCGGACGGAAAGGTCTTGCCGATACGGCATTGAAGACGGCCGACTCCGGATACCTGACACGTCGTTTGGTCGACGTTTCGCAGGACGTCATCGTGCGTGAGGACGACTGCTGTGCGGGCAAGAAGCCGCGCGGCATGAAGATTTCGGCGATCATCAAGCCGAAGAATCCGCATGTCGAATCGGATAAAGAAGAGGAGATCGAGAGCCTGAAAGACCGTCTTGTCGGAAGGTTCGTCGCAGAAGATGTAGTCAATCCTGCAACGGGAGAGGTGATCATACCCGTAAACGAAATGATCACGGAAGAGATTGCGGATACGATCATTGCGGCCGGTATCAAAGAAGTGTCCATTCGCAGCGTATTTACATGCAGCTCCCGTTACGGCGTATGCGCGAAATGTTACGGTAAGAATATGGCGACGGGTAAACCGATCCAGGTCGGCGAAGCAGTCGGCACGATTGCGGCGCAGTCGATCGGTGAGCCGGGTACCCAGCTTACGATGCGTACGTTCCATACCGGTGGTATTGCTGCTACCGGAGATATTACACAGGGTCTTCCCCGTGTCGAAGAGCTTTTTGAAGCGAGAAAGCCGAAGGGCGTTGCGACGCTTTGTGAGTCGGCGGGTATCGCTTATGTAAGCGAAAAAGACAACCAGCAGTACGTTGTAGTTCGCGATGAAATCACGGGTGAGCAGAAAAATGAATACGTTCTGCCTTTCAATGCGCAGCTGAAAATTCGTTCGGGCGACAGGGTCGAACCGGGCAAACAGCTCAACGACGGTTCTGTCAATCCGCAGGATATTTTGCGTATCCAGGGCGTAAAGGGCGTGCAGGACTATATTTTGCGCGAAGTGCAATCGGTTTACCGTTCACAGGGCGTTGATATCAACGATAAGCATGTCGAAATTATTGTGCGCCAGATGATGCGCAAAGTACGTATCGAAAATTGCGGCGATACGGAAATGTTGCCGGGCGAACTGGTCGATATGTTCACCTTTGAAGATGAAAACGAAAAGGCGATCGAACGGGGCGGAAGGCCTGCCACGGCAAAGCGTGTGTTGTTGGGTATCACCAAGGCGGCTTTGTCCACGGATTCCTTCCTTTCCGCCGCATCCTTCCAGGAAACGGCGCGCGTGCTGACAGAAGCGGCTATCAAGAACAAGGTAGATCCTCTGATCGGGTTGAAAGAAAACGTGATCATCGGTAAGCTTATCCCTGCCGGAACGGGTGTGCGTGAATACAAGAATGTCAGCCCGCAGTTAGTGACCGGTCATCGCGAAAGCGACAGCCTTGTCGAAGAGATGCAGGATGAATTCGGAAAAGAAAATTAAGCGATCCGTTTTGTCCTTGCGGCAGGCGGAGAACGAATTATTTTGAAAAACAGCCGCGCGGCGATTTGCCGCGCGGCTGTTTTTTGATTACAACCAAAATTTTGGCAATATGTCATCGGTTGCAGTGGTAAAGTCAGACGGGTATGCGGTCAAAGAAAAGTTGCGGGAATTGCTTGCAAAAGAAAGCGCAGTGTGATATGATTAGACCGATTAAATAAGTGCATGCAGGACAAGATGCACAGGCGAGGGAAATATGATATTGAATGCAGAGAAATACAAGGGTGCGGCGTTTGACGTGATCGTGTTGGCAGGGCAATCGAATGCGTTGGGATGCGGAGTAGGATCGGTGGAAAACGCGTATGTTCCCACATCGGACGTATTGTATCTGAAAGATACGTTTGCGGTCAAATTCGAAAACGATCCGGACGGAAAGGTAACGCTGAAAGTGAAGCGACCGACCGATTTTGTAATTTCCGAAGCAGAAGAATCGGATACGGAAGACGGCAGGAAAGCGGGCAATCTTTCCCTTTCTTTTGCGCGGCAATATGTTCGCGAAGGAAAGTTGGAAAAGGGAAGAAGATTGCTGATCGTGTTTGGTCCGGAAGGAGGCACGGGTTTTGCGCGCAACGAGTGGGGCGTGAACGGATCTTTGTACATTCGGCTTTGCGACATGTTGGATGAATTGCAACAATTGACTTCGGATATACGTCTGAAAGCATTTTTGTGGCATCAGGGAGAGTGTGACGCGTTTGAAATTCCTCAGTTGACGCCCAAGGAGCGTTACGAGAAATACCTTAAAGATCTTAGCGAACAAATGGACGATTTTGTAAAGCGATATTCTTGCAAAAATCTGCCTTTTGTGTGCGGAGGGTTTGTGGAGGAATGGACCAGAGCCAATGAAAAGCCTTGCAGTGCCGTTTTACAGGCTTTGCAAGATTTCTGCACGAAGATCGGCGGAAAGTTTGTGGATACAAGCGGGATGGATTCAAACGATCAGGACAGCGGAAATGGCGATCATCTGCATTTTTGCCGACGTGAGTTGTATAATTTGGGCGAAAAATACTATGAAGCGTATCTGTCGCTTGAAAAAAAATAAAAGGGTTTCATGGGGCAAACAGGGAGAAAAGCGCAAATAATTTTTTCATAGGGAGAAAATAATGAAAATAAAATATCTCGGGACGGCGGCGTATGAAGGGGTTCCTTCGCTGTTTTGTCGTTGCCGGGTCTGTTGCAAAGCAATGGAGACGGGCGGCAAGAATTTGCGGTCTCGGTCGCAGATGCTCGTCAATGACGATCTTCTTATCGATTTTCCGGCCGATACCGTATGGCATACGCAGCGCTATAAATTGGATTGGTCAAAGATAAGGAATTGTCTTATAACGCACAGTCATAGCGATCATCTGTATCCGATGGACGCAGTCATGGCGCGCAGGGGATATGCGGGCCCACATGATCCGATTGTTTTTTATATCGCAGGAAAGGGGTATGAAACGCTGAATCAGACATTGAAGGAACACGGCGTGACGGACGAAGTGCAGGTCCAGAAGGTAGAGCCGTTTTGTTCTTTTTTATTGGAGGGCGGGCAATATAAAGTTCTGCCCTTGCTTGCCGATCACGAGGAAAGTTCTTCGCCTGTTTTTTATTCGATTACAGGCGGCGGAAAGAAGATGCTGTACGCGCATGATACGGGTATGTTTCCGGAACGGACATGGGAATTTTTATCAAATGCGAGCTTTGATTTTGTTTCGTTGGATTGTACGTGCGGCATACTGAAGGGAGTAGAAAGGGGGCATTTGAGTCTGGACAGCTGTATAAAAGTTCGGAACAGGATGATAAAGATCGGCGCAGCCGATGAAAAAACGGTATTTGTTGTCAATCATTTTTCGCACAACGGAGGAGCGACATACGACGAACTGTTGCCCATAGCAAAGGAAGCAGGATTTCTTGTTTCGTATGACGGAATGGAGCATACGATCTGACGACCGAGGCAAAAATCGCGGTCGGCAGTTTTTATGGAAGACTAGGATGCGAAAGCCAAATAAATCAGCGAGAGGAAGGTCATGAAATTTATTGAATTTACGGTACACACGACGACGGAAGGCAGTGAACTGATTGCGGATATTTTCTGGAACTATACAAATTATGGTGTGACCGTCTGTGATGTTGCGGATATTATAGCATTGCAGCGGGATAAGAGCACGTATTGGGATTATATGGATGAGGAACTGGCTGATCGTGCCAAGCTGCCGCCGGATGTACTGGTAAAGTGTTTTTTGCCTCTGGATATAGCGGATGAAAATATCCGATCGATCGAACAAGAGCTTTCGTTGCTTCAAGAGAGAAGTGCAGGCTTTGTATCTTTGGGAACCTTGGAAACCTCACGGCGGGAGATCGAGGGGGATGACTGGATCGACGTATGGAAGAAACATTTCCGACCTTTGCATATCGGCGAGCGGGTAGTAATATGTCCGGAATGGATACCTTACGAGGCAAAAAAAGGGGAAGTTGTCGTAAAATTGGATTCGAATATGGCGTTCGGTACGGGCGAGCATGAAACGACGGCGATGTGTCTGGAATTATTGCAGGAATATCTGCATGCGGGAGATACCCTGATCGATGTCGGGTGCGGAAGCGGAATACTCGGAATAGCGGCCGTACTTTTGGGTGCAAAATTTGCTTATCTTACAGACATAGACTATGTAGCGGTACAAAGTGCATTGCATAATGCGGAAAAGAACGGGGTTGCGGGCGCGGTCAAGGTAGCGTTATCCGATCTTTTGGAGAATGCGGAAATTTGCGGGGAAGTGATGACGGCGAACATAACGGCGGATATTCTTTGCAGGTTATCGGAGAGCATTCCCAAAAATCTCAAAGAGCACGGAACACTGATTTTGAGCGGCATCATTGCATCCAAGCTTCAACAAGTAATTGATGCGTATGAGGGGATCGGACTGAAAAAAATAAGCGAAAGGAAGCGGGGCGAATGGTACGCGCTCGTATTCCGGAAGGATTAAAATGGCGACGTTGCGCAGGTTTTATGTACAGAATATTGAAAAAGAGACGATCCTGACGGGGGATGAGTTTTCGCACGCAAAAAATGTATTGCGGCTTACGGAAGGCGATGAGATCGTATTGCTTGACGGGAGCGGAAAGGAATATGATGCGCTGATCCGACGGGTCGGAAAAAATGAGATGCAATGTTCTGTCCTTGGGGAAAGACTTTCGGACAAAGAATGCAGAACACGGGTTCGGCTGATGATCGGTGCATTGAAAGGCGATAAGACGGAGTTGGTCGTGCAGAAGGCGACGGAATTGGGTGTTTCGGAAATCGGAGTATTTGTTTCGCGGTTCTGTTCGGCGTATATGAATGAAAATAAGATGGAGCGGCTTCGGAAAGTTGCGAGGGAAGCGGCCAAACAGTGTCTTCGGGCTACGGTACCTACCGTAGAGTATTACAACGGATTTGAAGAGGCACTTGCGTCGTGCAAGGATTATAAAAACAAGTTGTTTGCGTGTGAATTTGCGAATGCTTCGGATATTTCGCTTTCGGATATCGAAGGAAGTTGTGCGTTGGTGATCGGGAGCGAAGGCGGATTTTCGGAAGAAGAATTTTCCCTTGCCCGTGCGAACGGATTTGCGGGTATAACGTTAGGGAAACGGATTCTTCGCGCTGAGACGGCGGCGATTGCAATGACGGCGGCGGTCATGTTCGTGCTGGGAGAATGGCAATGAAAGCGGTGGTATTTACGCTCGGCTGTAAGGTGAACGGAGTGGAAAGTGCTTCTCTTCTCAGAGGATTGGAAGAGATGGGATTTGAAGTTTCCGATGAATTGGAATATGCCGATCTTTATATTCTCAACACATGCGCCGTGACGGGAGAAGCGGAAAAAAAGTCAAGACAAGCGATCGCGCGTGTACGGGCGATGAATCCGCAGGCGCACATCATAGTTTGCGGCTGCGCGGCAGAGAAAACGCCGGAGGTTTTCGCGCAACGCAGCGGCGTGGAGTTTGTGGCTGGCGCGCGGCAAAAGAGCAGGGTGCTTGAAATTATAAAATCGTATAAACAAAATAGGTCTTTCAAAAGCATAGAGGAAAATGTGAGGGGGGAGGTAAAGATCGATGATTCCGATCTTGCATACGATGAAATGCTGCCGCCCCGATCTTTCAAATCGCGTGCTTTTATAAAAATACAGGACGGGTGCAACAATTTTTGCTCTTACTGTATTATTCCATATTTACGGGGCCGGAGCCGATCGCGCAGTTTGGAGAGTGCCGTGCGGGAGATCCTTACATGTGAAGCGGAGGAGGCAGTTGTTACGGGAATCGACCTTTCGTCGTTTTGTGACGGCGGACGGGGCCTTGCCGATCTTTTGACGGAGGTTCGTGGGGCGCCGTGCAGGATTCGGTTGGGTTCGCTGGAAGTGGGAGCGATCACACCGTCTTTATTGGAAGCGGCTAAGCAAGTTTTTGATTTTGCGCCGCATTTTCATCTTTCGTTGCAGAGCGGATCGGATGCCGTTCTCAAAAAAATGAACAGACATTATACGCGGGAGGAATACGCAAAGAAAGTTTCGCTCATTCGTGAATATTTCCCGGACGCGGCGATTACGACGGATATCATTGTCGGGTTTCCGACGGAAACGGAGCAAGATTTTTCGGATACGCTCGAACTTGCAGAGCGTGTACGGTTTTCGCAGATCCATTGTTTTGCATACAGCCGCAGGACGGGTACGAATGCGGCAAAACTCAAAGATAGTCCGGCGCAGACGAAAAAAGAACGGCTGCATCGTTTGATGTGCGTTGCGGAAAAGTTACGTCAAGAATATGAACAGCAGTTTATCGGAAAAGAATTGGAACTTGTGCCGGAGGAAGAAAAAGAAGGGTTTACAGTCGGATATTCTCAAAATTATATTCGCCTGTACGTTGCGGGAAAAGTTGATAAAAGAGGCAAGGTGCGCGCAGTACGGCCGTATGCGGACGGATTGTTGGCAGAAAGAGAGGAATAACTTTGTAAAAAGCAAAGGTCAAAAGTATTTATCAAATAACAGGAGGAACAAAGAAGATGGCGGATTGTATTTTTTGTAAAATAATTGCGGGAGAGATCCCTTCGGACAAAGTCTATGAAGATGAGGACATACTGGCGTTTCGGGACATTCAGCCGCAGGCGAAAGTGCATGTATTGGTAGTACCGAAATCGCATTTTGCGACGCTTGCCGAGATGGATGAAGAACAGGCGGAGCTGGTCAGAAAGTGTATGGTCAAAATTCCCGAAATCGCTAAATCTTTGGGGCTTTCCAACGGTTACCGTCTGATCATCAACCAGGGCAAGGATGCTGGTCAGACGGTGCATCATCTTCATATCCATATCCTCGGCGGGCAGGATATGGGGGAGAAGATGCTGTAAGGCTTTTCGCAGCCGCTGACATAAAAAATAACAAAGCCGGCCGGATCATTGTGAAGTGAACCCCAAAGTTTGGACAAAAAATATAATTAAAATGCTTGGTAGTGAGTTCGGTACCCAACCGGGCTCATTCCTTTTAGT
>CASEFE010000011.1 GCA_949287105.1 uncultured Bacillota bacterium | reverse complement strand
GGTCGCTGAAATATCTGAAATGAGGCAAAGAAAAGTGATCTGCCGTGCAGGAGAGTGATATGAAAACGATACGAAAAATTACTGTTTTAATCTTGATCAGTGCCTTTCTGTTGGCTTTATCCGGTTGTAAAGAGGGGCACACGCATCATTTTTCAGAGTGGGAATTCGATACCGATTCTCATTGGCAGGCTTGTGCTTGCGGTGAAAAAGATGTTTCTTCCTCGCATACATGGGATACAGAGGGAATATGTGCGATTTGCAAAGGTTCTTATTTTGACGGTGCTTTCGAGACGGCCACGACAGAAGAAGTACAGGCGTTTTCCGATAAACTGCCCGATGAAGGAAAAGCTTTTGATTGGAAAAGCTTTTGATTGGAAAAGCGGTTATATGAGTTTTTCTAAAACGGAGACGGACGGTTTTGATAAGCGTGACGGAAAAGTTACGAATTTCAGGGAGGAATCCGTAACAAACATGTATGCTTCGGCGGAAGAAGGCTCGCTTATAGCCGAGTTATCTCTCACCGAAACGAGAACGGGCGAAGCGGGTGAAATCGATAAGCTTGTTCGCGGAAAATCCTGGTATGCTGACGGCTGTATCTATGTTCAGGAAGAGGCAGAAATGAGCAATTCCGAAAAGTATCGGCAGGAAGCGGATTTTGATTTTTTTCTGCGATACGGCAAGATGTCATGGCAATTTGCGGATATGACGATGATCATGCAGTTGTTGAAGGGCGGCTTTTACGATCAGGTCATATTACAGCATTGCAGTGAAGGCGTATATAAAAAATTCCGGATCGAAATTCCCGCGCAGACCAAGGACGGGGTCACCAACGAAATGGCTTTCCGTTTTGTGTTTGGGGAAGGGAATAAGCTGTTGGGTGTAAAAATAGAAACGACTATGGAGTTTGCGTATGGTGATAGCATTGCCGACGGAGCAAGCGGCGCCTATAAGACTGTTGCAAGAGGAAGCGTATTGCCGTATGGCGGAACTGTGATAAAGCCCGAAGATTTAGAGAGCTTTCCGGAAAAACAGACAGGTACGGAAACAATATAATTTTTCTCCCCTCGGCAGAAAAAAGCCCGAGGGGATTTTTTGTAATTTACAACAGGGTGATTGCAAGCAAAATTATATTTTTAGAGAAAATGCAGATCTGACAATCAAAAACGAGATCGTTTGAAAATTATAGCGGAGAAAATTTGGTGTATAAATTATTCTTTTGCCGCGGAAAATTGTTTGAAACATTTGACAAAAGCACTTGAAAATGGTAGAATAACCCTTGCGACTGTGTAGGCGCAGGTCTTTTCGCGCGCAAAAAAATTGTTTTTACAATTTATATTTTTACAATAGATATGCTCGTTTCTATTATTTATAATAAGGATGTTGTAAAAATGTTGCGATGAAGGGCCGAGCGCTCAGCCGAATTTTTTCGGCAAACGATATTCAAATATGTAAACCTTTGAAAATTTTTTCAATGGTTTGTGTATAAACAATGCTTCTTAAATTGCGTAAGGGCAATTTTAAGATAAATTCCATTCTTACAAGGAGGTAAAACATGCCTACAATTAACCAACTGATCAGGCACGGCAGAGAGCAGAGACCTGAAAAGAGCAAAACGCCTATCATGGCGCAGTGTCCGCAAAAGCGCGGCGTATGCCTTTCCGTTTCCACAACTTCGCCGAAGAAACCGAATTCCGCGCTTCGTAAGATCGCAAGGGTTCGCCTGACGAACAAGCAGGAAGGTACCGTTTACATTCCGGGCGAAGGACACAACCTCAACGAGCACAGCTCCGTTCTTATCCGCGGCGGCCGTGTACGTGATTTGCCTGGTGTACGTTACCACATCATTCGTGGCGCTCTCGATACCGCGGGCGTTGCAAAGAGAAAACAGGCTCGTTCCAAGTACGGCGCAAAGCGTCCTAAGTAAGGCGCAGAGCAAAAATGCGGCATTCGGCCGCAAAAAACACAGTTCCTACTTGTCGGAATTTTATCTTAAAAGATACCCGATAGAAAGTAGGCAGTATGCCGCAAGGCAGAAGGTTCGCTACTCAGTTTTATGAGCAAGCGATAGCTGTACTGAGGGTATTTACCCTTACACAGATCTTCACAAAAATTGTGAAAGAAGTTCACGAATTTTCCGTGGCTTTCAGGGAAACCCCGATATTAGCCGACATTTAACGGCACGCTTTAAGGTTTTCCCTTTTCAGCAATGTCCGTTTTCCGAATACTCTCGGATTACGGAAAAAGAGTGGATGTGCGGCTTGGAAGTCTGAGCGATTTTAGTTAAAAGAAGCTGCAAAGAGAAAATACCGTCAGCTGCGAAAGCGGCATGCGGCGGTGTCTTTCACAGATCGCGGAAAATTCTTTTGTCAGCTCAAAAGAATTTTTGTGAAGAAATCAAAAATTTAAGGAGGACAAAATTATGCCCAGAAGAGGCAACGTACCGAAAAGAGACGTTCTGCCCGATCCGATTTACGGCAGCAAGGTTGTAGCGAAGCTGATCAACCAGATCATGCTGGACGGAAATAAGGCTACGGCGCAGAAAATCGTTTACGAAGCGTTTGATATGATCAAAGAAAAGATGAATCAGGAGCCTTTGGAAGTTTTCAATCAGGCGATGGCAAATATTATGCCTGTGTTGGAAGTTAAGGCGCGCCGTGTCGGCGGTGCGAACTACCAGGTTCCGATCGAAATAAGACCCGAAAGGCGTCAGACTCTTGCGATCCGTTGGATTGTAATCAATACAAGGAAGCGCAGTGAGCGTGAAATGTCAAAGAAGCTTGCGGCGGAACTGATGGACGCCTTCAATAACACCGGCGGTTCGGTCAAGAAAAAGGAAGATACGCACCGTATGGCGGAGGCGAACAAGGCGTTCGCGCATTTCAGATTTTAATCGGAGGAGAAGAGCATGCCCAGACAATTTGGTCTTGACGTAACG
>CASEFE010000010.1 GCA_949287105.1 uncultured Bacillota bacterium | reverse complement strand
TCCGACTGTTTCTTTCGGGTTTACAAAATCGCCGCAGACAAAGCGTGCGCCGGGAATGTTTTGCTCCTGCAAAGACTGCACCGAGATGTCGGATAAGTCGACACCCGTCACTTGCAGCCCAAGGCCGGCAAAGTAAACGGTGTCGCGCCCGTTTCCGCAGCCCAAATCGACGAGAGATTTTCCGCTGTCGATTAACGTGGCAACATACTGTGCGAACGGTGAGGGTTCTGTGGAGCAAATCTTATTTTTATAATACTGGTTCCAGTAGTCCACATTGTCAACGGAATTTTCATAAACAGGGTGATAAAGTTCGGCTTCTAAGCGTTCCACAAGCGTCTGCGGCGCTTCTAAACCGTCGTTTTGGATGATGATGTCCGGTGACTGCGGCTCATCAAAGGGAAGGTCGATGCCGACGACATTATGCCCTTTTGTATACAACCCTTTTTGGTTGCGGCTCATGAGTGTTTCCTTTTTCACGCGAATGTAAATCTCTTTGTAGGCGGGAATGTTTGCCCGGTTCCATTCCCGAATCGATGAAAACATTGCGATACTGCAGCAGATGACATCAATTCCTTGCTCTGAAAGCATTTTGCATACACGGAAAATTCGCCCTGCCCATTTTAAACGGTCTTCATAAGTGTAACCGCTGTCTTCACCAAAGACAGGGCGAATTTGATCGCCGTCTAAAAATACAACATTGGGCTTTGTGGATTTTAAACGCTGGTAAAATAAGCTCCCGAGCGTAGTTTTTCCTGCCCCTGAAAGGCCGGTGAAAAAATATACAGTTCCAGTTTCATGTTTGAGGTTCACTGTGGACACTTCCTCGCTATAATTTACTTTGCTGAAGGGATTCGCGATTCATATAACGGCTGCTCCAGGAGATCCGCTTTCGGTTTGAGCCACGGAATGGGAGCAAAAGGATGCGGCAGGTCATTGGTAAAAACAGGGAGATGAGCGGCCGACGAATAAAAAATAACAGACATTTTTATCAGATTGAGAGCTCCTTCCCGCGAACGTTTGCGAGCTTCATCGGACAGTGCAAGAGGAATCGACTCACAGCGAAAGGGATATTGAAGAAGAATAAACTTTTGGTTGTCGGAAAATTTTTCTCCTTCGTAGTACACGGGACGGTAGCCATAATTCAGCATCAATTGATAGAGCGTCATTTCAATTCGATACTTATCAAAGATGCTTAAATATCGAGCGTGATCATTGTAAATGGGAGAGGGATCAAAACCTTCAAAGGAACGTCCGTCCGTTGCAATCCCGCTTCTGGAAAGTCCGCACCATGTTGTTTTGTACAAAATGTCTGAAGATGAGATGTCAAGAAAGTCCGTAAGGCTTTCGATACTGGCCTTCGGATTCAATTTTAGATCTTCAAAGCGAACGACGGAAATGTGCTTAAAGAGTGCATGATCCGCTCGGAAAAAGTAATCTTTGGGAAGAAGTGAACCAAAAGCCATACAATAAAACGGATCTAATTGACGTTCGCCCTTTTCATTTTTGGCATGAGGATGCGTTTCTGTCATAAACCGGATCACGCTGCCCGCCTGTGTTACAGGATCACGAATAATGGCAACTGCTTTATAATCCTCGAAAGAGCATACTGTATCAAGGTAAAAGTCAACACGGCTGCGCTCTACCCCGGCCAAAAAGAACATATCATCGTGAGGATACATGAAAACTGCGGGTGTCACACGTTGTGTGAAGCTTCGGCCATGGCAAAGGGAAAAAGCCAGATAAATAGCCGTAATCCATTCGCGAGCGGTTGGAATTTCGCAATCGGAAAGAAGCTCACCGGTTTTTTTCAAAAGCTCATCAGTGGAAAGTCGGTTCAGCTCTTGAAAAAGCTCGTCGGAAACGGTGTTGTATGGTTTATGAGTGAGCGAATAAAAAAGTGATCGTTCCGCCGCTTCATCCCTTAAAGTACAAAAATGCCTTACAACTTCTTTCACCCGTTTTCCTTTCAAGTATTGCACATAGTAAGGATAGAAATCATTAAAAAAACAATCGGGAATGGTGAGAAGCTGCGGATGGTAGTCAAGGATATCGGCAAGGAAAGAAGTTCCCGATACATTGGCAATTTTCCAGCCGAAAATCATGCGGCTGATTTCCGAAACAGTGGGCGGCTGAGGCGTGCAGTCTTCATAAGATACCTGAAAGCGTGCACTAAAATCTTCCGGCGTCAAAAACGATTCTTTCCCAATACACACGACAAATTTTTTCTCTGCCAGCAAATTGCTCCAATCACTTGTTAAAAGCAGCGCATAAAGCAGGTCTTGTTCATCGTAATGCAGGTAAATATGATTTTCAAAGCCGATTTTCTCGCTGGCACGGATATTTCTGTTTAAGTAAGCAAGTTTGGACACATTCGTTTCATTCTTAAAAACACGCTGCTCGTCAAAGTATTTTAAGCAGCAGTCAAAAGAGGGATCTTTCTCAAAGATAATCCGTTCTCCGAATGTTCCGGCATTTACATCGAAAAGAAAAAACTCGTATTCGCTGACCGGATAAATTCGAAACGAAAGCGCTTCAAACGACGGCTTTGCCCAGCCTTGTACAAAAGGATAATGATCCAGCAAGGCACAGTTTTTTTCAAAGTTTGCTTTCATCTCCGCAAGATTCGGCTCATAAGAAACATCGTTCAGAAAAGCGAGAATTTCTTCGCGGTGAAAACCTTCTTGATGCAAAGAGACAAACTCATTCAAAGCGGTATAAGCATCGCCGCTGTCAAACGCGGAGACTGCCTGCTCAAACCGCTGAGTCAGCGTGGGATTTTCAGACATACAATCAACCTCTTTATCACGAAATTTAAGACTAGGTGCTCTTTTGCTTAAAGGAAACAGGAAAGAGCGTGGTGTTCTTTGTTTGGAAAATTCAACAACATATGATAAGTATATCACACAGAAGGTAGTTGAACAATCAAAAAATGCCTATGCATTAACGCATAGGCGAATAGGCGAAATTTTTAAGAGGGCGCGCTCGTTTTATTTTTACCGGATACCGCGGGAGAAAGGCATTTTTGAACCTGACGCAGCGCAAAAAACACCGGTACACAAAGCAAAAACCAGAAAAAGCTGAATA
>CASEFE010000009.1 GCA_949287105.1 uncultured Bacillota bacterium | reverse complement strand
TTTTTTTCCTTCATGTGTTGCACTTAATAGTATAATTCACCCGCCATATAAAAAAAACGGGACAAATGTCCCGTTTTTTACTTAATCTGTTCGGTTTCGGCGTATATTACACCAGCTCGATGATAACCGTTTCCGCTGCATCGCCGCGACGAGCACCGAGGCTGAGAATACGCGTATATCCGCCGGCGCACTTCTTTTCATCGTTGCGCTGTGCATATTTGGGCGCGATCTCGTTAAAGAGTTTTTCGATCAAAGGATGCGCTACATCCTCCGTGCGCGCCTTATAAGCAGACTTGCTCTCGCCGAATGCTTTGATCTCTTGCAAATCATACAGTTTGCTCATGATCTTACGGCGCGCCGCAAGTTTCTTCGGTCCGTCTTTTACGACCGTAACCGTGACTTCACGCTCTTTCTTGCCTGTCTTTTCCGTCACGACTTTGCTGTTTTCAATCGTATCATCATACGAATTTACGGCAGTCGTGATAATTTTTTCGACATACGAACGAAGCTCTTTTGCACGAGCCTTCGTCGTTTCTATTTTTCCGTACCAGAGAAGGCAGGAAGCCTGGTTTCTCAAAATAGCGATGCGCTGTTCGCTGGTTCTGCCCATTTTTCCCGGCATTGTGTTAGTCCTCCTTTTTTTCTAATGAAAGGCCGTAAGATTCGAGTTTCTGGATGACCTCGTCCAACGACTTTCTGCCGAGGTTACGAACCTTGAGCATTTCTTCCTCGGTCTTTTTGGTTAAATCTTCGACGGTATGAATATTGGCACGTTTAAGGCAATTATACGAACGTACAGACAAATCCATGTCTTCGATTGCCATGGCAAGAACTTGCTGCTGTCTGTCATCCTCGTTGCGGACGAGAATGTCGATCCCCTTGATCGAATCGGACAGATTGACAAAAAGTCCGATATGATCCTGCATGATCTTCGCGGCAAGCGACACGATTTCTTTGGCGGAAAATGCACCGTTTGTCCATACTTCCATGACCAATTTATCGTAGTCGATGTTCTGCCCGACACGCGTACTTTCTACATTGTAATTGACCTTCTTGACGGGGGTGTAAATGGAATCGACGGGAATGTAACCGATGGGGTGATTTTTATTCGACCCTGCACCTTTATACCCCCTGCCGCGACCGACAGTGATTTCCATATCGATTTTTGCACCTTCGTCCAACGTGCAGATATACTGATCTTTGTTGATGATTTCCACTTCGGCGTCCTGTTCGAGGTCTGCACCGGTAATGACCGCGGGGCCCTCTTTGCAGACGTGAAGCGTTTTTACATAATCCTTATCGGTAGATGCCGTTTGGATGGCAAGCATTTTTAAGTTGAGGATGATTTCAGGCACGTCTTCTTTCACGCCTTCGAGAGCTGAGAATTCGTGCAGGATCTTCCCGTCGGGATAAAACCGGATGCCCTGTACGGCCGCGCCGGGCAGAGCGGAGAGAAGGATCCGCCTCAAACAGTTTCCTATGGTAAGACCGAAGCCCTTTTCGAGTGGCTCAACAACGATTTTGGCGTAACTTTTTGCCTCGTTTTCCTCCACGTCGATTTTGGGCATATCCATTTCGATCATGCGTGTTTACCTCCTTGTTTCGGCGAATTCAATTATTTCGAATACAACTCGACAATCATGTGTTCAGCGATCTGACTGTCGATATCTTCTCTCGTCGGGAGAGCAAGAACTTTTCCTTCCAGTTTTTCAGGATCGAATTCCAGCCATTTGGGCATGTTTCCGACCTTCATAGTTTTGATCTGTTCAAAATACTTGTCCTTTTTCCTGTTCTCTTTGACGGCAATCACATCCCCTGCCTTGACGATATAGGAAGGTACATTGACCGTCCGTCCGTTGACAGAGAAATGCGCGTGGTTAACAAGTTGCCTTGCCTGCGCGCGGGATCCGCCTACACCCATACGATAAACGACGTTATCCAAACGACGTTCCAACAGGGAAAGCATGTTTTCACCCGTGATACCTTTCATACGGTCAGCCATTTCATAATATTTGCGGAACTGACCTTCCTGTACGCCATAAATACGCTTGGTCTTCTGCTTTTCGCGAAGCTGCAGGCCGTATTCGGAAACTTTTTTGCGCGCGGCGCCGTGTGCGCCCGGGGCCGTAGGACGCTTCTCAAAAGCGCACTTGCCCGAATAGCATCTGTCGCCTTTCAAAAAGAGTTTTGCACCCTCTCTGCGGCAAAGACGACACTTGGAATCTCTGTATGTTGCCATTGCTGATTTCTCCTTTTATTATACTCTGCGGCGCTTCGGAGGCCTGCATCCGTTGTGCGGAATGGGCGAAACGTCTGTGATCATCGTGATTTCAAGGTCTGCCGCAGCGAGTGCGCGGATCGCAGCTTCTCTGCCTGCGCCGGGCCCCTTGACATACACTTCTACCGAGCGGAGTCCGTGTTCTTTTGCTGCACGTGCGGCCGTATCTGCCGCCATCTGCGCCGCAAACGGCGTACCCTTTCTCGATCCTTTGAAGCCGAGGCTGCCTGCACTCGACCAGGATATTGCATTGCCCGACGCATCCGTGATCGTTACCAACGTGTTGTTGAACGAAGACTGAATATGCGCCTGGCCCTTATCAACTTTTTTCAGCTCTTTGCGGCGCCTTACCTGCGCTGCCTTTTTCGGTGCTGCCATTCTTCCCTATCCTCCGATTACTTCTTCTTCTTCGCGACCGTGCGGCGAGGTCCTTTCCTCGTACGCGCGTTCCTCTTTGAGCTCTGACCGCGAACGGGCAGTCCCTTTCTGTGACGGATGCCGCGATAGCAGCCGATCTCCATAAGACGCTTGATGTTCAGATTGACTTCACTGCGCAATTCACCTTCGACGCGCAGATTGTGGTCAATGTATTCTCTGAGTTTGGAAACGTCGTTTTCGTCAAGATCCTTTACGCGCGTATCGGGATTGATGCCCGTTGCCGCCAGGATCTGCTTCGACGTAGTAAGGCCGATACCGTAAATATAGGTAAGCCCGATCTCTACCCTCTTTTCTCTGGGTAAATCTACACCGGCAATACGTGCCATTGTCCTTTTGACCTCCG
>CASEFE010000008.1 GCA_949287105.1 uncultured Bacillota bacterium | reverse complement strand
TCGATCATGTTTGCCGCGGTCTTGATGATTTCTTCGATCAACGCTTGTTTGGTCGGTTGAAGCTTTTGTTTTACGCAATAAAACTTTGCAAATTTTTGCACTTCGCTTATGCTTTTTCTACTGAGAAATTCAATTGCATTTCTGTATTTTGTTTTAAATTCTATTTCATTCATGAATATACCCTTTATTTCATTATATTACAGAAACTAAATTAAATCAACCAAAGTTGTTTAATAATACAACTTTAAGTCTAAAATTTTAAGTTTATTTGCGACAAACTATAAGTATAGTTTATAAAAGGGAAAAAATGTATGACAGATCCGCGGAAAAAGATAGAGGAATTGCGTAAAACGAAAGGCTGGTCCCGATCGAAGCTGGCAGAAGAGCTGGGCCTTTCGTCGACGGGTGTCAACAACTGGTACAACGAAAAAAATTCGATGCCGACGGTTTGGGTATTGGAAGACATCTGCGCGCTGTTCGGGATTGAAATGGTTGATTTGTTTACGGAGGTAGACACAAACAAACTTGGTGCGCGGGAAATACGTTTGTTGGAGATGTACGGTAAACTGACGGATATCCAGCAAGAAGGGGTGCTTTCAATTATACAGGGAATTTTGCAAGCAAACAAAAACAAGGACGAATAAAAGAGGATAGTTCGGAAAAAAAGCATGAAAAGCGTTCATAAAAACAGGGAAGCGGCGCATACTGAGAGCAAAACGGAGGTATAAAAATGTCAGAGATTCTGCAATATATACTGATCGCGATCGTGGCGGTGGTTGTTCTTGCGATCGTATTGAAGCTTTTCAAATTCGGGTTTAAAACGATCATAAAATTTGTGATCAATGCGGCGATCGGTATCGGTGTGATTTTTTTACTCAATCTGATTCCGGGAGTGCAGATCCCGATCGTATGGTGGACGGGGCTTTTATCCGGATTATTCGGAATCCCCGGTGCGATCATTGCGTTGATCATCAGCTTTTTTATTTAATAAAACGGCAAGCGAAGTAAAAGGGCAGAAAAGTCGGTCATTTCAAAGCATCTTGACCAAACTTAGTTTTTATGATAAAATACTCATAATTTCCTAGAAAATTTTATTAAAGGAGACAGACCTATGAGCAGGAACAAAAAGCTTTTGGTTTTGTTGCTCAGTGTCCTGACGGTTTTCTGCCTTTCTTTTGTTTTATTTGCGGGTTGTGACAGCGAAGAGAAGAAAGTAACGATCACGGCGTCGTTGAGCAAAAGTGTTGCAGTAGTCGGTGATGAAATTACAGTTTCGTATTCCGCGTCTGACGGATCGGATGTTACGGTAACGTATGCAAAAGACGGCGGAGCAGCCGTAGCGTTTACGGGCAACAAGTTTGAAGCAGACGCGGCGGGCGTGTATGTGTTCACCTTTACAGCGGAAAAAGCGGAGGCTGTAACAAAGACTTTGACGGTCAAAACGGCGCAGGATGCGCTCTTTGCGGACGGAAAGGGCACGGCGGCCGAGCCTTATGAAATTGCCACAACAGAGCAGTTTTTGAATATCTCTGCAATGAAAGAGGCGATTCTTTCTGCGAGCGAACCGTATTCGTTTGCTTTGACGGCAGATATAGATCTTTCCGATGAAAATATGGCAGATGTTGCCGACCAAGGCAGTTATTTTGTGGAAGTATTCGGCGGTACGCTGGACGGGCAGAACCATAAAATTATATGCGGGAACGGAGCGGAATATATTTTCCATTATTTTTATGGCGATACGGCGTTTAAGAATATAACCATTGATTTAGGAGAAACGAGCATAACGCGGCTTGTCGGGGTCGGAGCATACAAGGCATCGGGTATTCGTGAGATCACGTCAGGCGATAAAATATACCAGTATTTTGAAACGGACGCGGAGAGCATATCTCTAAGCTATACGAATGTCGATTATGCGGGCAAAAACGCAGCTATCTATTTTATGGGCGACAACAATGCATCGCTTTATCACAATCAGAACTGCACGGTGATGTATGCGTACTATGAAAATGAGTTCCATGATACGTATAATGATACGACATATATAAAAGGAACGGACAAAATGCTTCGGTTTGATATCAAGCTCAGCGATTGCGACGTAAATGCAAACTTTACGGGCGGATACGGCGCTTCGGGCGCGGCGGTCTTTTTGTCGGGACAAATCGGAGAATATACCTATGTGACGTTTACGAATTGTTCGTATACAGGTACATTCAAGGGGCTGAATGTCGGCGTTTTGTTTGCAAACAGCGCATGGACCAAAGATTATTTGAAAAATGTGACCGTGACAAATCTTGCGGTCGATGGCGATATTATGCCGTTCGGTACAAATTCGGGTGTGACGTTCAGCAATAATCTGACGGAAGCACAGGGTGTAACGGATGAAAACAAAGCTTGTGTGACAGTACAGCAGAACGATGCGGTGCTAGCGGTAAGCGGTGCAGAGAACGAAGAATATCAAATTACGGCTGCGGCGAGTGCGGACACGGCGTACTATGAGGTAAAACTCAGCTTACAGAGCATTTACTGGTACAAAGACGGTACGTACAGCGGCGATTGGTATGCGCAGACAAACTCCAACAACATGACTTTCCGCGTGGAAAAGACGGCGACTTCGGAGACAGGAATTTATAAAGCAAAGGCGATCACTCTGCATCAGGCAAAAGATTCAGGGATCGTTGACGCTGATTTTGAATGCGACATTCAATGCAAAGAGGGTTGGAGTGTCGGATATGCCGAACATGAGGGCACCACATATCTGGTGATCGATTACGAAGCGGGTGGCAGGTATGTCAAATTCCAGAAGATCGAATATGTAAAGGCTACGGTTTTTGCGTTTGACGAAAGCGGCTGGCCGCTCGGATTTGCAGCGGAAGCGTAAATTCTGAATATACGTTTTAGATCAAAGGAGAAACGAATTCATCGTTTCTCCTTTTTGAATAAAAAAATTATAAAAATTTACGATTTTTTGATTTTAGCGTCGAATGTTCGGTTATTTTTAAAGATTTTTATTTGCAAAATTGTCATGAAAAAAGTTTTTAAGTGCGGGAAAGAAACGATTGCGGAAAACGGGTAGAGGATGTATACTGAAAGAGCAATAAGCGGTGAGGAGGAATAAAGTGGGTCAAAAAACAAATCCGGTGATTGCGCATTATGATGCGCTTATCGAAGAAGGAAACGACCCTGTGCTGGACGCGGCGCCGCTAAGGGAGTACATGGACAAGTACGACGGAAAGGTGTTTTTGGAAAATCTTATGCTCGGTGCGGAAAAAGAAGTCTTAGAAATCGGCGTCGGGACGGGAAGAATGGCAGTTCGCGCAGCGCCGCTCTGCAAAAAATTTACGGGGGTCGATTTTTCAGAAAAGACGTTGGAGCGGGCAAAAAATCATTTAACATCGAAGAATATAGAGCTGATTTGTGCGGATTTTCTGGAATACGAGTTCTCGGATCAATTTGATGTGATCTATTCGACCTTGACCTTTATGCACATAGCGCAAAAGCAACGCGCATACGAGAAGGTGTATTCGCTTTTAAAAAAGCAGGGCAGGTTTGTATTGTCTGTTGAAAAAAACCAAAGAGAGGCGTTGATTTGCGGAACAAGGACAATAAAACTGTATCCGGATCAGCCTTCCAAAACCAAAAGCGGACTTAGTCAGGCGGGCTTTTGCATGTTAAAGGAAATTGAAACGGAGCTTGCTTATATTTTTGTGGCAGAAAAAAG
>CASEFE010000007.1 GCA_949287105.1 uncultured Bacillota bacterium | reverse complement strand
CAGCGGCGGTCAGCATGGTGCCGCAAGTCGGAAAAGCGGATATTATTGCCGCGACGGATGTTGAAGGCGAAAACAAAGAGGAATATGACGGCGAAAAGATCGATACATATAAGTATCTGCAAATAGAGAACAGGGCGGTACATTCGGTGACGGTCACGCCTGCGGCTGAGAGCGTACAAAAAGGCGGCACATTGCAGTTTTCCGTTTCTTTGGACGGAGAAGGCGGATTTGACCGTACAGTAAAATGGAGTGTGTCGGGAGCGAACAGTTCCGCAACAAAGATCGATTCAAACGGGATCTTGACGGTAGGAGCGGATGAAACGGCTACGACCCTTCAAATTACGGCGGTATCTGTCGAAGATCCGGAAAAATCGAATACGATAACGATTCAGATAACAGAACCTTCGGGCGGTTCGGAAGGCGGAGATAACGAAGGCGACGGGGCAGGCGGATTAGATCTTTCGGCAGGGGAAATTACGGCAATCGTGATCGGCAGTGTGGTCGGAGCCGGATTGCTGGCAACTCTGATTGTTTTTGCTTTGAAAAAATTCAGAAAGTAATAAAAAGGGGAAGCGGAAAGAAGCAAGAGATTATGGAAAAAAAGGCGGAAGTGATAGCCAGAAGATGCGGCTGGAAAGGTTTTATTGTGAGCTGTGTATTGGCTATTGCTTGTGTTATACTTAGTTTATTGGCTGATGACCCAGAATATGCTAAGCTAAATTATGCGCTTATGGGAATCGTTGTGGCAATTGCTGTTATTTACTGTACATGGAAGCTTATTAAAATTTCCAGAACGCCGCAAAAGATCATTCTTTATCAAGAAGGCAAATTAAAAATTTATACGGTAGGCGGATGGGTAGAATGCCGTCCTGCCGATATACAATTTGTCGATGAATGTCCGGAAAATAATGAAAGAATGAATGTATTGGCTGGTGCTATGGAAATCTGTCTTCGCGACGGCAGGACTTTGCGTGTTGAGAACGTTGCAGATCTGAAATATGCCAAAGAAAGGCTGATCGTATTAAAGACGCAGGATGAACTGGTGGGTGACAAGGATAGCCATGAAGCGGCGATGTATGTTCTCGGAATGGAACCGAACGAACAGGAAGTCGCGGAAGAGGAGAAAGAAGTAGATAAAAAATAACCGCAGGGTGGAAGGGCGGCGCGCACAAAAAATTTTGTGCGCGCCGCCTTTTTCCTTGTTTAATTTTGGAATATGCGTTATAATGAAAGAGCAAAAAACGACGGAGATAAAATTATGATCGATCTTACGACAGTAAAAAACGCAGATGCAGAAGTCTACGAGGCGATGAAACAGGAACTGGATCGCCAGCGCGGAAACATTGAGCTGATTGCCAGTGAAAATTTTGTGTCGCCCGCGGTGATGGCGGCGGTCGGTTCGCACCTGACCAACAAATACGCGGAAGGGCTGCCCGGCAAGCGGTACTACGGCGGATGCCAGTATGTTGATATCGTTGAAAACCTTGCCATTGAGCGCTGTAAGCAGCTTTTCGGCTGTGATCATGTAAACGTACAGCCGCACAGCGGAGCGCAGGCAAATACGGCAGTATATTTTGCATTGCTCAATCCCGGTGATACCATTCTCGGCATGAATCTTTCGCACGGAGGGCATCTTACGCACGGATCTCCCGTCAATATTTCGGGCAAATATTTCAAAATCATTCCGTACGGGGTTTCGAAGGAAGACGAGCGCATCGACTACGATGCACTGGAACAGCTTGCCCTTGAAAATAATCCGAAAATGATCGTGGCAGGCGCAAGCGCATATCCGCGGATCATCGATTTCCCGCGCCTTAGAGAAATTGCGGACAAAGTCGGGGCATATCTGATGGTGGATATTGCGCACATTGCGGGGTTGGTGGCGGCAGGCCTGCATCCCTCTCCCGTACCGTATGCCGACATCGTCACGACTACGACGCACAAGACGTTGCGCGGACCGCGCGGTGGGATCATCATGTGCAAAGAACAATATGCAAAGGCGATCGATAAGGCGGTATTCCCCGGTATGCAAGGCGGGCCTTTGATGCACGTCATTGCAGGAAAAGCGGTTGCGTTCAAAGAAGCTCTGTCTCCTGCATTCAAAGAGTATCAGAAACAGGTTGTGAAGAACGCGGCTGCGATGGCAGATGAGTTCAAAAAATGCGGTGTACGCCTCGTTTCCGGCGGAACAGACAATCATCTGATGCTTGTAGACCTTCGCGACAAAGATATGACGGGAAAAGAATTGGAAAAGATGCTTGACGAAGTCAACATAACCGTCAACAAGAATACCATTCCGTTTGAGGAGACCAGCCCGTTTATCACGAGCGGCATCCGTATCGGAACGCCCAGCATCACGTCGCGGGGATTCAAGGAAGAGGACGCCCGCCTTGTGGCGCGGTTGATTTCCAAAATCATAGCGGAAAAAGAAAACGCTTACGAGTATGTGCGCGCGGAAGTGAAAAAACTTTGTGAAAATCATCCGCTGTACGAAAAAGACGTTCTTTAAAAAGAAGTTAAGGTCTTTGTGAGCGGTGGTCATGGAAAAAAAAGGGGGATTGGAAATTGATGACCAGAAAATCACTGGCGGCGATTTTTGCTTCTTTGCTTTGCGCCGCTTGTTTGGTTGGTTTTTGTGCTTGCGGCACGGCCGAAAACAAGGATGATCAAGCGTATTTAAAGGGCGAGAAAGGCGAGCGCGGTGAAGACGGTGTTTCGGTGACCGGTGCGTCGGTTGAAAGCGGAAATTTTATATTGACCCTCTCTGACGGCCGTATTCTTGATTGCGGCATTGTAGCCGGAAAAGACGGAACGGGTGTAACAGGCGCATATGTTGAAGACGGCGACCTTATCGTTGTGCTGACAGACGGTACAAAGATACTTGCAGGCGAGGTTGCGGGCGAGCAGGGCGAAAAAGGTGAGGACGGAACGGGTATTTCTTCGGTGGCGATCGAAGAGGGTAAATTAGTGATTGTTCTTACGACGGGTACGCGTTTGAACTTAGGCCAAGTTGTAGGACAAAACGGTCAAGACGGCGTCAGTGTTACATCTGCAAAGATCGGTACGGACGGGCATCTGTATCTTTCGTTTTCCGATGACCATACGCTCGATTGCGGAAACGTACGCGGCGAGAAAGGCGAACAGGGCAAGGCGGGCGAAAACGGTCAAGACGGCGCGGGCATATCGGAAATTTATTTCAATGCGGACGGGGAATTGATCATAGTGCTCACGGACGGTGAACCGATCAACTGCGGGCGAATTCCCGTATGCCGCCATACATATTCCGATTGGGCGGTTGCATTGGATGCGACCTGTACTTCGGTGGGGTACAGAGTGCGTGTTTGTGCGTTGTGCGGAAATAAAGAATACGAACTGATTCCGCAGAGCGGGCATATTTGGGAAGATCCGCGCACGGTGCTACCGCCTTCCTGTGAAGAGACGGGGCTTGCCCTTTGTTCCTGTACGGTATGCGGTACCGCAAAGACGCAGAAACTTCCTGCAAACGGACATCGCTATGGCGATGACGGTGTTTGCACGGTTTGCGGAAAAAATAAATCGCAGGAAAGCCTGGAATTTACTCTTGTCGGCGGCGAGTATTACGAAGTGACAGGCATTGGCACTTGCAGTGACGCGAAGATCGAGATTCCCGCAGAATATGAAGGAATTCCCGTAAAGTCGATCGGTGCAGAGGCTTTTCGCGGAAACAAAAATATAACCGGCGTCAGTTTTTCAGAAAACATTACAAATATCGGCGATTACGCTTTTTATGATACGGGACTGGTCGGAACCTTGAAACTTCCCGACGCTTTATTAAAAATCGGAACCGGTGCGTTCGGCTATTGCGATTTTGGCGGCGATCTCATTTTGCCCGCTTCTCTTTGGGGGGTAGGCGACAATGCGTTTGCGGGTTGCGGTTTTGACGGGGAACTGGTTCTTTCCGAAAGCCTTAAAATTATCGGAAGGAACGCATTCAACGGATGCGGTTTTACGGGCCGGCTTTATATTCCCGACAGCGTTTTGTGCATAGGTGCGGCGGCGTTTTTATCCTGTACGGGATTTACGGAATTGGTCATGGGAGAAGGTGTACTGATCATAGAAGACGGCGCGTTTATGAATTGCCAAAATATAGCGGGCACGCTTGTTTTGCCGAACAGTCTTCGTGAAATCGGCGATGTGGCGTTTTGGAATTGCCGCAGCTTGGAAGGCGTACAGTTCGGCGAAGAGCTTCTTACGATCGGGGCGCAGGCATTTTCAAGTTGTACAAATCTTTCCGGCAGGATCGTCATTTCAGAAAACGTTATGAGTATAGGCAAGGACGCGTTTCAGGATTGCGGCCTCGTTACAGAAATTGTTTTGCCTGTCAGCCTTCTTTCGATCGAATTTTCTATGGCTCCGGTTTTTGAAAACGTGTACTATTGCGGCACGGAAGAGCAATGGGCGGAAGTGAAAGGTTTTGACGTGCTCAACGAAACGGCAACGGTTTGGTTTTACAGCGAGAATGAGCCGCCTTTAACAGAAGACGGCACATCGTACCAAGGCAACTATTGGAAATTTAATAAAGATAAAGAAATCTTTGTGTGGGAAAAGAAAAATTGAAAAAAAGAGGCGGCGTTTTTTAATAAAAACGCCGCCTTATAAATTTTGGTGAATTATACTATTAAGTGCAACACCTAAAGAAAAAAAGAGTTCATACAAATCTGTGGTAAAATAGAGTTGCGAAACAAAAAT
>CASEFE010000006.1 GCA_949287105.1 uncultured Bacillota bacterium | reverse complement strand
GCCAGTTCCTCGCGCTGTTTCGGCGTCAGCGCAGCCTTTTCGGCCATGTCTTCAAGATCCGTCACGGTGGCCGCAATATTTTTGATATTCTGCCCCGCTTCCGCTATACGCTTTTCAAGATCTTCTCTCTCACGCTGCAACCGCGCATCGTCGTTGCGGACGGCGTCTTCTCCCGCGCGCCACTGCGCGATATACACGTGCAATACGTTCAGCCTCAGATTCCGTTCGCCCAGTTCCGATTTCAACTGATCGTATTCGCCCTTGCGCCGATCCGATTCGCCCTGCGCGTCGCTCTTCATCCGCGCGATCTGTTCTTCCCCTTCCGAAGACGTAGAATAATCGCTTTCGATTCCCTTCATGCGCTCATACAACAGCGCAAGCGTATCTTCCTGTACTTTGACTTCCCGCTCGCCCTGTTCGCACTGCGCCGTGATCGTCTGCTTCTTTTCCGTGAGCGCCGCAATCCGCGAACGCGCTTCCTGGAAACTCTCACGCAGCGTTTCCAGCTCTTCCAACCCCTTGTCCTTCTTCTCTTCGAGCGCGGTACGCTTTTTCGTCAGTTCCGCCTTTTCCTTTTCGGCCGCCGCAATGCTTTCCTGCGTTTCCGCAATTTTTCGCTCGTTCGCCAAAAAGCTGCTCCCGCCTTCCTTTCTCGATCCGCCCGTCATCGATCCGCTCGTTGAAATGACGTCCCCGTCCAGAGTCACGATACGGAACGCGTGGGGATATTTTTTCGCGATCTCCGTCGCGTTGGCAATGTTGTCGACGATCAGCGTATTGCCGATCAGGTTATAGATGACATTGTCATAGTATTTGTCATACCGCACCAGCTCGTTCGCCAATCCGATCGCGCCGCGCTCTTTCAGCGCGCGGCGGGTGTAGTCCGTTTCATAGCGCGGTTTGAGCGAAGAAACAGGCAAAAAGGTGATCTGCCCGCCTTTGGTACGTTTCAGATATTCGATCAGCCACCGCGCATCGTCGCTCGTCGCCGTCACGACATTCTGCATCGCCCCGCCGAACGCAGTTTCGATGGCAACCTCGTATTTTTCATCCGTCTTGACTATATCGGCAATCACGCCTTTTACCCGCCTTGCAATATCGGGGTCGCGGCGGGCATCGCTCATTACCTTTTTGACGGAAAACTTATACCCTTCAAACTCATCCTTGACATTTTTATAAAAACGTTCGCGGTCGGAGAGTGCCGAAATGCGCGCCCCGCACTGAAACAATTTCTCGCTGACCTCGTCCGCTTCGCTGTTGATCGCCGCGATCTCCTCTTCTTTCGCCGCACGGATCTCCTTTTCGCGCGCAATGTATTCTTCCAGCTCGTCGTACCATGCGACACAGTCGGCAAGTGCCTTCCGGTCCTTTTCCAGCTTTTCTTTTTTCTCCTGCGCCGCCGCCGCAATTTCCGCGATCCGCTCTTCTACCGCTTCTTTCTTGGCGGACAACGTGCCGATATTCTGACGGATCTCCGACAGGTTTTCCAACCTGTCGATCACGCTTTTCTGGGTTTCCCCTTCCAGCGCTTCGTATTCGGAAAGTTTCGCGTTCAGCTCCGACGCTTCTTTTTCCAGCTGCCCGATCTCACGCTGCGCATCGGCTATTTTTTTCTCAAAATCCTGTATTTCCTTCTCCGCCGCCGCGCGCTCGTTCTCGATTTCTTTCAGGCGTTCACCGCCTTCCTGAACGGCACGCTCTTCCGCCTTCGCCTGTTCTTTGAAAAAAGATATACGCTCGCGGATTACTTTCGCTTCCCCTTCCTTTTTCTCCAAATCGACCGTGTATTTCAAAATTTCATCGTTGCGTTCCTGCAACAAAGCGTCGATCTCCGCTATACGGCGGCGCGCTCCTGCGTATTTGTTCTCCAACGATTCAACCTGCTCGCGCCCCGCCGCGATCTGCTCCTGCAATCGCTCGGTCACCGCCCGGATCGATGCGCGCGCCGATTCCGCATTGTCATGCTTATATATGTACAGGTTGATCTCATTGTGTTTGAGCTGCCCGTACAGCTCTTGGTATTTCTTGGTCTTTTCCGCCTGCCGCGCCAGCGGTGTGAGCATGTGCTCCACTTCGCCCATGCGCTGCAAAAATATGTTCAGGTTGTTGTAAGAATTGGCAAGACGACGCTCAATGTCCTGCTTGCGCGACTTGAACATGATGATTCCCGTCGCCTCTTCAAATATCGCGCGGCGGTCTTCGGGCTTGGCATTCATGATCTGCTCGATCTTGCCCTGTCCGATAATGGAATACCCTTCCTTGCCCAATCCGACCGCATGCAGCCGATCCACGATGTCCTTCATGCGGCAAGGCTGTTTGTTGATGCTGTACTCGCTCTCACCGCTGCGGAACAGGCGCCGCGTAAACGCCACTTCGTCGTATTCCAGATCCTCAAACATACGCGTGGAATTGTCAAACGTCAGCGTCACTTCACAAAAAGACTGGCTCTTCCTCTGCTGTGTACCGCCAAAAATGACGTCCTGCATGTTCGATCCGCGCATGGTCTTCGCCGACTGCTCGCCGAATACCCAGCGAATGGAATCTGCCACGTTACTCTTGCCGCATCCGTTCGGCCCCACGATACAAGTGACGCCGTTATCGAATTTTATTTCGGTTTTGTCCGCAAAAGACTTGAAACCGTTGAGTTCGACTTTTTTGAAATTCACGCCGTTATTCTCCCTTTTTCAGGCTGCGCAAAAGTTCTTTTGCCGCCTGTTTTTCCGCTTCGCGGACACTTTTGCCCGTACCTTGCGCACGCTTGCCCGCCGCGCTTGCACTCACGGTGAATCGCGGCGCATTGTCATCGCCTTCCCGCCGCACAACTTCGTACGTTGCTCGCGAAAGGTGCCTGCCTTGCAAAAATTCCTGCAATTCACCTTTATGATTCGGTTCCTTGTCTTCCACGAAAACCAGGTTCGCAACCACAAATTTGCGCGCCGCTTCGATACCGCCGTCCAGGTAGATTCCCGCCACCAGCGCCTCAAACAGACTGGAAATCGCCTTTTTGCCCAGATTATCGCGCATACTCCCAGAAACCAGAAGATATTTTTCCAATCCCAACGCACGCACCGCCTCTTCCAGAGGCTTGGCCGATACAAAATTAATCCGGCGCGCCGTCATTTCCCCTTCGTCTTCACCGCCTGCACGGTACAGCGCATCCGCCACCAAAAATCCGAGCAGTGCATCCCCCAAAAACTCCAACCGTTCGTTGCTTTCCACGTTCCTTTCCCCCGCATACGACGAATGCGTAAAACAGGTCATCAGTAAATCTTTGTCACGAAACGTGTATCCGATCTTTTTTTCGATCGATAAAAATTCTTTATTGCTCGGCACCGATTCCCTCCAGATCCACACCTGCAAGCAATTCCTTTATGTCCTTAATCAGCCCGTTTGCGGCAGCTTCCCTCGCTTGCAAAACCGAGGCGCATATCGACGCCGCTTTGCTCGACCCGTGCGATTTTACGATCACTTTTTCAATACCCAGCAATACCGCTCCGCCATATTGACTGTAATCCATTGTCTTCTTGATCTTCTCAAATGCCTTCTTCATAAACAGGGCATACCCGATCTTTGCCCGCAAGGAAGATAAGATATTCGCCTTGATGATCTTCATGACTGCCGATGCCGTGCCTTCCGTCGTTTTCAGAGCAATGTTGCCCGAAAATCCGTCGCAGACCGCCACATCCACGTCGCCGCTCATAATGTCACGGCCTTCTATATTTCCGACAAATCGTATACCCGGCAGCGTTTTGAGCAGTTCGTGCGCCTCCTGGTGCAGCGGATCGCCTTTATGCTCTTCGGTACCGTTTGTAACCAGTCCCACACGCGGATCCTTTACGCCGCTCACTTTTGCATATGCCGTGCCCATGATCGCAAAATGCGCGAGATTCACCGCCTTGCATTCCGCATTGGCTCCCGCATCGATGAGCAGAACTTTTCCGCCTTTCGCCGTCGGCAATGCCGGACAGACCGCCGGCCGCGTAATTCCGCGAATTCGCCCGACACGCAGCAGCGCACCTGTCAGCACCGCGCCCGTCGAACCCGCCGATACAAGCCCTTGCACATCTTCCTCTTCTTTGAGCATTTTCAGTGCCACAACCAGCGATGAATCTTTTTTCTGCCGGATCGCCACCGTCGGTGCATCGTCGTTTGTGATGATTTCCGTACAGTGCACAACCTCTACACGCGCCGCATCATACTTGCAGTCTGCAAGGCATGCGCGGATCTTTTGTTCGTCTCCCGTCAACACAACGGAAAAATCGTTCGCCTTTTCCAAAGAAAGAACGGCACCTTTTACGATCTCCTCGGGAGCATTGTCACCGCCCATCGCATCCACTACGATCTTCATAGAAATCTCCTTTTATGTTCACGAAAATCTGTTTTGGTTCACAAAAATCCGTGAAATGTGTTCACGCATCTTCTGTGTCCCGCAGGAAAAACTTCGCTTTATGCTCATTTCTTTCGCGCCTCCGCGTTCGGTTTTTCCCCTCCGGCAACTTTGTTTTCTCCGTTTCAAAATCGCCGGTTTATTCTTTTTTGACCAAGACCGCTCTTTACGGCAAGTTGAAAACTTTATCCGAAAAACGTGGCTTTCGGATAAAAATTTTTCTGTTTTGATTATAAAAATTCGTAAAACCCTTCACGAAAACCCCGTAAAAATTTTCACGAAAGCCCCGTAAAAACTTACATGAAAATCTGAAAAGAAAATCAATATTCCAGATTTCCGACTGTCCGAGGGAAGGGAATTACGTCGCGAATGTTAGAAATTCCCGTAAGATACATGATCATGCGCTCAAAGCCAAGCCCGAAGCCCGCATGTACCGTTCCGCCGAACCGACGAAGATTCAGATACCACCAATAATCTTCCGCTTTGAGTCCCAGCTCCGCCATGCGCGAAAGTAAAACTTCTTCGCGCTCCTCTCTCTGCGAACCGCCGATCAGTTCTCCGATCCCCGGGACCAGCAGATCTGCCGCCGCCACCGTCTTCTGATCGTCGTTTAAGCGCATATAAAACGCCTTGATCTCCTTCGGATAATCGGTAAGAAAGACGGGCTTTTTATAAACCTGCTCGGTAAGATACCGTTCATGTTCGCTTTGAAGATCGCAGCCCCAATACACGGGAAATTCGAACTTATCTTTGACTTTTTCCAAAATTTTGATCGCTTCGGTATAGCTGAGCCGCACAAAATCGTTTTCCGCCACGTTTTTGAGCCGATCGACCAACCCTTTGTCCACAAAATTGTTCAAAAATTCGATCTCTTCTTTGCAGGATTCCATCACGTGCCCGATGATCGCCTTGACCATTGCTTCGGCTACGTCCATATCTCCCGCCAGATCGCAAAATGACATTTCCGGCTCGATCATCCAGAATTCCGCCGCATGGCGCGTCGTATTCGAGCGTTCCGCCCGAAAAGTCGGCCCGAAGGTGTATACATCGGAAAACGCCATCGCATAGGTCTCCGCATTCAATTGGCCGGATACCGTAAGGGAAGATTTTTTTCCGAAAAAGTCTTTCTTATAATCCACGTCGCCCTTGATCTTGTCCAGCTCCAGCGTCGTGACCTGGAACATGGCGCCTGCCCCTTCACAGTCGCTGCCCGTGATGAGCGGCGTGTGAACATACACAAACCCTCTGTCATGGAAAAATTTATGAATGGCAAAAGCCGCTTCGCTGCGGATCCGAAATACCGCGCTGAATGTATTCGTGCGCGGTCTAAGATAAGCGATCTCCCGCAAAAATTCCATCGTGTGCCGCTTCTTTTGCAGAGGATAATCGGGCGTGGATGTTCCCATCACCTCGATTTTCTCCGCCTTGATTTCAAAAGGCTGTTTATTTTCAGGCGTCAACGCCACAACACCCGTCACCACAAGGCTCGCCCCGACATTCTGACGCGCGATCTCTTCATAGTTTGCCAGCGTATCACGCTCAAATACGACCTGACAGTTCTTGAAAAAACTGCCGTCGTTTAACTCGATGAAGCCAAAATTCTTGCTGTCGCGTATCGTGCGCGCCCAGCCCATCACCGTCACCGTCTTTCCGCCGAATGCGGAAACCTCTGCATATAATTGCCGTATGTGCGTTCTAAGCATGATTTTTCTCCGTTGCATGCGTATTTCGTTTTACGTTTTTTTCTATTTATTGTAGCAAAAAAATTAAAATATATCAAGTATAAATTTGTCGAAACACAAAAATGATAAAAGAAGGTTTTTGCGCGTGAAACATTGCTTTTCCCCTACCGGCAGATGAGAGCGGGCGCGGCCAAAATTGGCCGCGCCCGCTTTATTTCTTCTTTACTTTTCGTCCTGTTTTTCATTGATTTTTTTCATAAAACATTTGCGCCGTTTGACGATCTCCCTTTCCAGAACCGCCCATTGCGCCTGCACGTCAATGTTGCTGACAAGTTCGGGATTGGATTCTACTTTTTCGATCCCGTCGGCAATGATGTTTTTGATGATCCGCGCCATCATGATCGCGTTGACGCCCTTTTTCTGATAGTCCGGACGAACCGCAACCAGCGCCATCTCCAATTCCTTCGGCCGCGAAATGGCTTTCAAAAGTTTCAAAATTGCCTTCGGCGTCATGTGGCCGCGGCTGTCGATCAGAACATCGCAGATAGAAGGGATCAATACACCCATCGCCACCACATCGTCGTTTTTGTCCGTCAAAAGTGAAAAATACCGCGTATTGACAATGGTCGCGAACTGATCGAGAACATCGTCCATCTGCGCGCCTTCGACCGGCACATAACAATCAAGCGCGGCATACGCCTGATTGACCATCGCAAGAGCCTTTCTTCCGTACATGGAAATCAGTTTTTTCATCGGAAAGGAATCCGCTTTTTCGATCAAACCGAGCTTACGCATCGTAAATTCGGCGATATGCTCCAGCTTTTCACTGCGCTTGGGCGGCATTCCGAACGAATACTCTACCCATTCGCTTTCATCTTCGAACCCCAACTCTTTTATCAGCTTTTCATAATACGGATAATTGTAGTTGGTCGCGTAGGTAGACCGACGGTCAAATCCTTCCGTAAGCATGCCCTCCCTGTCCATATCGTTGAAGCCCCAAGGCCCGTGTATGAACTGCATACCGCGCTCCCGACCAAACTCTTCTACCGCGCCGATAAGCGCACCTGCCACTTCCAGATCGTCTATGCAATCAAACCGGGAAAAACGAATGTATTTTTCGCCGGAAATCTCGTTGTGCTTGCGCTGTATGATCCCCGCTATTCGTCCCACGATTTTCCCGTCTTTTTCGGCAAGGTAACAGCGGATTTCACAATCCACAAGAGAAGGATTCTTCCGCGGATTCATGACATTGATCTCGTCGGCATACAGCGAGGGAACATAATAAGGACAGCCGCGATAAAATTTTTCGGAAAACCGCGCAAATTCTTTCATCTGCCCGCGGGTACGCACTTCGATGACTTTGATCATATTCTTCTCCTGTTGTAAATGTTACTTAACATACCTATTGCTTTTAGTGTAACATATCTGTTTGCGATTTGCAACTATTTTGTAACAATCAGTTATGACATACCCATCAAATCTGCTCCGGCTCCGGTACCGGAACGCGTTCAAAGATCCCCTGAATGGGCGCATACGTATCCCGCCGCATCCGAATACGGCGTTCGGCTTTTCCCGCCTCGCGCACAATGAGATACCCTTCACTCTTCAATCCGTTTTTCGGCGCGCGGATCTCCCGATCTTCCGTTCCCTCGCGCACTTCCGGATCGGGCGGCAGAATCGTCTGTACCACGACGCTTTCTCGAGTATACGTTATCCCCCCGCTTTTTCCGTACAGTTGTACAGTAAGCGCGTTTCCTTTCACCCGACAAACAAGATAAACACGCTTTCCCGTCGTGTTTTTGAACCGAAGATCGCATCCTGTGCCGTTTACCATCGCGTCAAACGAAGGCTCCACATACCCCACCGCCAAACTGTGCGGATGGTATTCGAGTATCTGCATCCCCGCAAGCAAAGCCGCATTGTAAACAGTAGTGCTTACCTGGCACACGCCTCCGCCTACCCCCGTCACAAACGCGCCGCCCTGAATGACGGGCGCTTCACGGTATCCGTTTTCCCGCGTGCGCGCACCTGCCTTCGCATTGAAAGAAAATATTTCCCCCGCCTCGATCACACAACAAAGTTTTTTCGAAGCCAACGCAATATTGTGCGCACGGTTGACCGTTCCTAAATTAAAATAGGTCGTAAACGACGAAAGCCGCTCCGCATTCGCTTTCAGACTTGAAAGCGTCACGTCCGGACGCTGCGTATGCACGGGAACGGTAACAACGCCTCCGCCCTCCGACAGCACATTGCGCACCTCCGTCTGCAAGCGAACCCCGTCGATATATCTGCCGATTTTTTCTGCCGTGAATGCCAGCGGCTGTTCTGCGTCCGGCCGAAAAAACACATGGGCATTTTCACTGCGGCGATAAAAATCCGCGCATATGCCCCGCAAAACCTCTTCCTCTTCCGCAAGACGCAGCTGTTTTTTCAAAAAGAATGACTTGCCTCTTCCGCGGCGCATCGCGGCTGTCAATACTTCCTGTAAATTTGTTTCGTAATATAATGCCGGCGCACGATACTCGTATTCGCGGTTTCCGACAAGCACAACCAACGACCTTTCCTCTAAATCGCGTTGGAGACGCTCGTTTACGATCTCCGCCGCTTCCACGAGCGTCTTTCCAGAAACATCTTCCCCCTCGATCCGACACCTCCGCGGCATGTGCGCCGCCGTAAAACCGCTCGCTATAAAAAAAACACACGCGACGAACGCCGTCATCCATGCGATCTTTCCGCCTGTTCTTTTCACCATACTTTCTCTCCTCTCTTTCAGTATGGCGAAAAAGCGCGGATTCATACGAAACGGCGCACTTTCGCGCGAAAAAAAGAAATTACATTGGTCGGATCAGTCGTTTGCCCGTCCATTCGCGGACCCGAATCTCCACAACGGTCGTCAAAGCGAGCGCACGCTCATCAAACGTGCCCGCGCACTCCTCCTGATCCGCATAATGCGCCAGCAATACGCGAAGCGCATGCTGACGTTCGGCTTCATCCGTAAGAATCCTTGCCGTACCCTTTCCGCATACGCTTTCATAATCTGTAGTATATCCGCAAGGTCCCTTCCCGCGATTGTATACGCGGAGCATATTTGCGGCGCAAAATCCCAAATCGGAATTTGCGCGCAATAAATCGAGTTTTTTGCCCTCGTTTGCGCAATGAAAATACAAGCGCGGCTCACCTTTTACCATTTCCGCCCCGAAATTGACCGGCAGCGCATACGGCGCGCCGTCGTCGTGCATTGCCAGCGTCAGATACGGGCAGCGGCAAAGCGTCTTTAATATTTCTCCCGAATCGGATATTTCCCGCTCACTCTTCCGCATATATTCCTCCTTCTTAGCTTTCGCGCCCCGGTCGTATCTTATATCTGCAAAGAAAAAAGTTCGGCTCTCTTTCCGTCAGCGCGGAAGATGCAGTCTCTCGACACAACTTTTCAGAATCTGCACCGCACGATCTATCTGTTCGGCTGTCGTGTCTTTTCCGAACGAAAACCGTACCCCGCCCCGCGCCTGCGCTTCGGTGCGCCCCATCGCCAACAGAACATGGCTCGGCTCCAAAGATCCGGACGAACACGCCGCACCTCCCGACGCAGCCACTCCCGCCAAATCCAAAGCGATGAGCAATTCTTCACCCAAAACCCCTTCAAAAGTAAAATTGGCATTGCCGGGCAAACGATCCTTCGGATGACCGTTGAGCAATGCCCCCGGTATTTCCTGCAAAACCTTTCCGATAAAACGATCGCGAAGCGATGTCAGATGTGCCCGACGCGTCGTAATTTCTTCATACGCCAGGCGAAGCGCTTCCGCCATCCCGACAATGGCAGGAACATTGAGCGTGCCGCCTCGCAAACCGCGTTCCTGTCTTCCGCCGACAATCAGCCCGTCGATCCCGACACCCGACCGTACATATAAAACGCCCACACCTTTCGGGCCGTAAAATTTATGCGATGAGAGAGAAAGCAGATCCACCGCCGGATCGTTCACGTTCAGCGGCAGAATTCCCGCCGCTTGCACCGCATCCGTAAAAAACAAAGCGCCGTTCTCCCGCGCCGTCTTCGAAAGCTGAGGCAAAGGCTGCAAGGTACCCACTTCGTTGTTGGCAGTCATCACGCCGACAAGCACAGTGTCTTTACGCATGGCCGCCGCCAGCCTGTCCTCCGTTACGGTGCCATATTCGTCCGTTTCCGCCAAAGAAACCGAAAAGCCCTCTTTTTCAAGCAACTGCGCCGCCGCCAAAACGGCATGATGCTCCGTCGCCCCGACGACCACGTGTTTTCCCTTTTTTGCCAGCGCATGTGCTGCACCGCGGATCGCCCAGTTGTCCGATTCCGTTCCGCCCGAAGTAAAATAAATTTCTTTGGACGCCGCCCCCAGCAACGACGCGATCTGATCCCGCGCATCGTCCACCGCCGAAACCGCGCGCCGACCCCATCTGTGCGGCGAATTCGGATTTCCGAATACTTCCGAAAAATAGGGAAACATCTTCTCCGCTACACGCGGATCCAGCGGCGTCGTCGCCGCATAATCGAGATAAATCTCTTCCATTTCGTCCCCCTCAGCCCGCTTTACAACAGGATTCTTCCCCACTGTGCCTGCAAATGCGCACATCGCATCCTTCGTCCAACATCGACTGCAAGGTCATCGAATCCAATACGTCGTTGATGCCCGCGTACAGCTTGCGCCAGACATCCCCGGCCGCACACGCACATCCCGATGTTATGCAATCGGCAAATTCCATATTGTCTTCCAATGCGCGCGCTATATCCCCGATGGTGATCTTTTCCGGCGCACGCGTCAATTTGTATCCGCCCGATACACCCCGCTCCGCCGCAACGATCCCTTGCGCCGCAAGCAAACGCATGATCTTTTCAATGTATTTGCCCGAAACGGCAATGTCCTTTTCTAACGACGACGCACTCACACATCCTTTTCCATACCGTTGCGCCAAAATATAACAGGCTTTCAACCCGTATTGCGATTTCGATGAAAGACGCATTTTTTCTGCCTCCCTTTTATCCCTAAAACGTCAAATTGCTACCTTATAGGTAGTAATTATTATAGCTTGCTTTTGGTTCTTCGTCAATCGATTTCCGCTCTTTTTCCCAAAATCTTCTTTGTGGTTCGCCTTTCCGATAAAACTCGGCGCCGCCGTGCTTTTTGCACGGCGGCGCCGCTTACGCAATCGTGATTTTTGTTTTATTCGGCCGCAAGACGGAAAATCTGCGAACGCATTTTTTCGAAAGACTCTTCATCGTGCGGGTATACCTTATATCCGTCCCAACCGAAAGAACGGATCAATTCGCATACCTTTTCTCTGCCGACTTTCTGTGCCGCCCGCAGGCATAGGCGATAATCCTGCATCGCCTGGAAAAACAATTCATGGCGCAAAGAATCCACCGGCCCGTCCTTACCGGGGTAGACAATGAACGGATCCCCCGCGGGAAATACACCGCCTCCGGCCTGATCGATATAAGGATTGACTTTGGCACGCGACAGCGTGGTGTTGTAAAAATTATAGCCCCACTGCAAAAAGCCTGCGGCGCCATTGAGAAACATCTGCACTCCGAGCATGCGCGTGCGCAGAGACGGCATTGCCACAAATGCATTGGTGACGTAGTCATCCGTCTGACCACAGCAGTAATAGATCCAGTTCTTTCGCTTCGCTTCCAGAAACGGAGCGACGTGATTGACGGCAACGACGGGAATATCGACCAAACCCGAAAATTCAAAACTGCTCAGCGCATCCATGATCGTGTATCCTTTCAGATACTGATCGAAAAATTCTTTGTGAGCTTTGTAAGCCTCGATGGTTTCTTCCCACGGCTCGTCACTGATATGAAAGAAACAGCGGGACGCGATTCCTTTTTTCTCCAAAAATGCCGTCAACTTCGGCAGCAACGCCGAAAGAAACGCACGATAGGAAGGATCATCCGACAACACGTCCCATCCAAATTTTTCCTCCGTCTTATCTTTGTCGTGAATGACGATGTTCGGACAGCAGCGCGCCCCCCACTGCGTAAACAAATGCGACATCTCAAAATATTTAATGCCGCGCGCCTGCATAAAATCAATAAACTCGTCCAGTTTTTCAAAACCGAACCGATATCCTTCGCCCTCTTTATATACCTGTATCAACTGCGCTACCCGACGCTTGGTGCCCACTTCCGTGTCCAGACAGGGCGTGAACAGCGGTGTAAGAATCACATTGTTTCCGTGCGCCACGTAGTTCTCGATCCAGGGCGACATCGCGCGGTAATAGTCCGCCGTGAACGGCTCCGCTCCGCATACGTCTGCCATACAGTCGTAATGAAACCAATGCGTAACGCAAAGATCGCTTTCGGCAAGGCATTCTTTCTGTACGGTCAGCGTAAACTCCGTCCGCGCCGTCTCTTCACCCGCATCCGTCCTCAGAACGATCGACAGGTGATATTTGCCCGGTGCGATCCCTTCTCCGCCGCGCACTTCCGCCCACACGACTGTATTCTTATTCGGATAGGCGCTGATGCCTTCCTTTCCGAAATCGCACAGAATGTCCGGAAGAAGATCTTCTTTGAGATAATAATCGTCAAAATGAAAAGGTCCGCCCGGCAGAGTGCCGCACACGTTGGCTTCACGGCGAAGACGCACGCCTTCCAACCCCTCTACGGCAAGATGCTGCCCGCCGATCCCCTCTTCCGACCGTAAGACAATTTGAAAAGCAAATGTTTCGTCCGACAGCATGGACGCTTCACGCATGACGGGATAATCCCTGAAATTCGGTGAAATTTTCCATAAATTGGATACTATATCGATTCTTGTTCCCATAAACAACTCCTGCTCGGCGGCACTGCCGCTTGTTTCTTGTGACCTTTATTATAAAATACAACAATTCACCCGTCAAGCGTTCGGTTAAATTTGTCTTACCTTACATATAAAATTTTTTGGAAAAGGAATCCCACGCATGCCCTCTTTCCTTTCTTTCATTTTCCCGGTATGCAGAAGGCGTAAGCCCGATCTGCTTATGAAAACAACGTTCAAAATAGAGAGCATCGGGAAACCCCACGCTGATCGCCACATCTTTGATGAGCATATCGCTCGTTCGCAACAATTCACACGCACGGTGCAAACGCTTTTGCCGCACATACGCCGCAATGCCCGTGTGCATATATTCTTTGAACGTATACGAAATATAATTTGCATGAAAATGAAACCGCGCACTCAGTTTCCGTAAAGAAAGTTCCGCATCCGCAAAGTTTTCATCGATATATTCCGTAAGAACATTCACAAGTACCTGCCGGGGATCCGCTTTGGTTTCACGAACACTGTCGGTCTCAAAATAACTCAACGTCTTCAAAAGCAACCCCTCCGCGATCAGCGCCGCACTGCGGCTTGTCCGCGAACGATTGAATTCCTTCTGCCACTCCCGCACCAGCGAAGTATATCCGTACCGCGTGCAGTTTTCATATGTAATGTTGAATGAAGAATAAATCTTCTCCACCGACGCCCCGCGAAAGGACAGATACACCACTTTCCAACCGTCCAGCTTTTTGAATAAATACGGCTTTTCCGGAAACAAAAAGAAAAAATCTCCTTTTGAAAGAGTATATTTGCCGCTCTTCGTGTAGAGTTCCCCGTTCCCTTCCGTCACAAGATAGACAAAATATCGGTCGGTTGTCTCAAAATCGGTACAATCAAAGGGTTCCGGTTCGTACACAAAATGCACAAGTCCGAAACCTCCTGTACTTTCTCCCGAAAAATATTGACACACCGATTGATTATTATATCCGCGCATATTTTTCTCCTTTCCGCAACGCAAGGATTTTTCCCCTTCATTATACCATAAATTTTAGATTTTTCAATAAAAACGATAAAATTTCCATATAGACGGATAAATTTTCTATTTTATTCAATACCCTGCCGTGCTATACTGAAACGGATAAAAAATGACTGACTCGGAGGGAATACCATGAAAAAAATAAAAATCGGCGTACTCGGCGGTTTTCGGGGAAATACCATGATCCAATGGTGCGTCAATTACAGGCAGGAAGCGGAAATCGTAGCCATTTGCGATTACAGCGAAGAAGTGCTTAAAAAATTGCGCGAGGACATGAAAACTCATAACTATAAGACGACGCTCTACACAAACTTCGACGAATTTTTACAGCACGATATGGACGCCGTGGTGCTCGCCAACTATGCAAACCAGCACGCACCGTTTGCCATTCGCTGCCTTGAAAAAGGCTTGCACGTTCTGAGCGAAGTTTTGCCCGTACAGACACTGAGCGAGGCGGTTCGCCTCGTCGAAGCAGTGGAAAAAAGCGGCAAAAAGTACGTTTACGCGGAAAATTATTGCTATTTCCCCGCCACGAACGAAATGCGCAAACTTTACAAGAACGGAGAACTCGGGGAATTTCACTACGGCGAAGGCGAATACATTCATGATTGCGAGAGCATCTGGCCGGGCATTACATACGGAGATCCCAAACATTGGCGCAACAATATGCACGCGCTCTATTATTGTACCCACTCGGCAGGACCGATCATTCACATCACCGGCCTTCGCCCCGTAAAAGTAAGCGGTTTTGAACTGCCCGTCAACGAAAACACAATTCGAATGGGCTGTAAAGCCGGCCATGCCGGTATCGAGATGGTGACCATGGAAAACGGCGGAGTGTTCAAAAGCATGCACGCTTTACAGATGTCTACCAACTCGATCTGGTATACGCTGTACGGATCAAAAGGCCAGGCGGAAAGCGCACGCGAAAATTCGGACGGCGCCGGCGTCGGACAGCTCAACCTCAAAAAAAGAACGGAAAACGGCACCGAAGAATGGGCTCAATATATGCCTATCCCCTACGGTGAACCCCGTTCCGGCAAATTCGGACGTACGGGCGAACATTCCTATACCGTACAATGTGACAACGGTAAACGCGAAAAATATGAAGATTTCGGTCACGGCGGCTCCGATTACTTCGTTATGGAAAATTTCTTAAAAGCTATTCGCGGCGAAAAAGCCGAAACGATCGACGTGTACGAGGCTCTCGATATGGCCTTTGTCGGACTGTTCGGATATTTTTCCGTACTTGAAGGCGGAAAACCGATGGATATTCCGAACTTCCGCGATCCCGCTCAGCGCGAACCCTACCGCAACGACAATCGCTGCACCGATCCTGCCGTTGCGGGCGATCAGCTCATTCCCGTGTATTCCAAAGGAAATCCGGTCATTCCTCCCGAAAATTATGAAAGAATACGGAAAATGTACGAAGAAGAACTTCGCCAACGCTGATTTTTTGCTTACCTTATAAAAACTATCTCCTTCCTATTTGTTCCATAGGGATAGTTAAAAAGAAAAAACGACGCAACCGTTTTGGTTACGCCGTCTTGCGATATAATTATTTAGTTT
>CASEFE010000005.1 GCA_949287105.1 uncultured Bacillota bacterium | reverse complement strand
CCCAAAAAAGTTTTACGTTATCAAACTCCACAAGATTTGTTTCAAGAAAATCTTATCAAGTGTTGCACTTAGTTTGACAATTCATTTTTGGAAGAAGGAAACGAAAAGTAAGAGGATAAAGACAGTAATGGGGTTAGAAGAATTTTACGGAAAAAATGCGGACCATCAAATTTTTTCGGCTCGTGTAGAAAAGCTATCTAAGCGTTTTCAAGAGGAGATCGGAGTGGCTCCGCAGGCTTGGTACTCCTCTTCAGGGCGGGCGGAAATCATAGGGAATCATACCGATCATAATCACGGGAAAGTAATTGTTGCGGCAATAAGTTGTGATATTCTTGCCGCTGTAAAAAAGCGTGATGACGGTATCATAAAAATTTTTTCAGAGGGCTTTGAACCTTTTTCACTCCATGTTCAAGAACTGGATCCCGATCCGTCCGAATATGGGAAAAGCATAGCTTTGGTTCGCGGAGTGATCAAGGGGATCGTTGAAAGAGGATATACTGTTGGAGGATTTACCGCTGTTTGTGACAGTACAGTATTCCGCGGGGCGGGGGTATCTTCTTCGGCGGCATATGAATTGCTCGTTTGTGAAATCCTGAATGATTTGTATCTGCATGGGGCTCTCAGTAAAATCGATAAAGCAATTATCTCCCAATTTGCAGAAAATGTATATTTCGGAAAGCCCTGCGGGTTGCTTGATCAATCGGGAATTTCTCTTGGCGGAATCAATAAAATTGATTTCAATGATCCGGAATGTCCGGTTGTTGAAAGTCTTACTCCTCCGCAAGGTTATACATTGGTAATAACGAATACAGGGGGATCGCACGCGGCGTTGACGAAACATTATGCGGCAATCCGGGAAGAAATGCAAGGTGTTGCAAATTTTTTCGGGAAGCATTATTTGCGTGAAGTATCGTTTGAAAAATTTTTGGAGTCATTGCCGCAGCTTCGGAAGAAGGTATCGGAAAGAGCGATTCTGCGAGCTTTTCATTTTTATGAGGAAAATGACAGAGTAGATGCTGCATCAAAAGCGTTGAAATCCGGGGATGTTGCATCGTTTTTGGCAGCAATCAATGCCTCGGGAGAAAGCAGTATGAATTGTTTGCAAAACTGTTTTGTTCCGGGGAGTGTTGAGCAACCTGTAACGCTGGCACTTCATGTTTCTGCGCGTTTAATACGAGACGGAGCGGTGAGAATTCACGGCGGCGGATTTGCGGGAACAGTGCTTGCATATCTTGCGGAAACAGAAGCGCCTTCATATATAAAACATATGAGTGGGATTTTTGGGAAAGAGAATATTTTTTCCGCAAATGTACGCACGATGGGCGCAGCCAGAATGGATCTCGGCGCGCTTTTAAGATAAAGGTAAAATAGAAAAGGAGACGGTTATGATTCAGGCGAGTATATTTGGAAAAACTTCAGAAGGCGAAACGGTACATGCTTTTAAGCTGAAAGACGGGGAGAATGAAGCCACGATTTTGAGTTTAGGTGGAATTATTCAATCTTTGAAAATAGCCGGAAACGATGGTACGCCGATTGATGTGGTTCTCGGATACAACGATGTTGCTTCCTATGAAAACCAAAAGGGATATTTAGGTGCGATCATCGGTCGGGTAGGAAATCGCATTGAGAAAGGGCATTTGGTGATAGACGGGGTAGAGTATCAGTTATTTTGCAATGACAGAGGAAATCATCTTCATGGCGGCAAAAAAGGCTTTGATAAAAAAGTTTGGAATTATGTTTTTGAAGGCAGAGACGGAAACACGCTTGCGCTAAGCACAGTCAGTCCTGACGGAGAGGAAAATTATCCCGGAAACGTGAGGCTGGAAGTCCGTTATACATTCATTAACGGAGAATTGAAAATTGATTATCAGGCCATGTCGGATAAAAAGACGGCATTGAATCTGACAAATCATGCATATTTTAATCTTGACGGAGAAGGTTCAGGACATGTATTGGATACATATCTTAAAATAAATGCAGATCGCATTACTCCGACCGATGAAACATTGATCCCGCATGGCGAATTCAAGAAAGTGGAAGGAACGCCGTTTGATTTTCGTAAAGGTATGCGGATCGGCGAGAAAATTTTTGACAATGAAGATGATGATCTCCGCATTGGTGACGGATACGATATGAATTTTGTATGTAATAAACCGATGGGTGAATACGGGAAGATAGCGGAAGCGGAAGGCGCTCGCAGCGGCATATTGATGGAAGTATATACAGATATGCCTGCGGTACAGTTGTATACGGGAAACGGCCTGGGCCAACAGGGAAAATCGGGGTATTATAATCGCAATTTCGGATTTTGCCTGGAAACGCAGTGTATACCGAACGCAGTAAACTGTCCGGCTTATGCGCAGCTTGGGGATCCTATTATAGAGCGTAGTCGTGTTTATCATACAGCGACGGCTTATAAATTCAGTGTAAACAGATAAATTTTGAGGCTAAATCAGAAAAGAATATTGTATCCGTAAGGGAAGGCGATTTTTATGAAAATTATAATGGCATCGGATATACATGGCTCAAGGTACTATGCGGAAAAAGTGGCAGAAAGATTTTATGCCGAAGGCGCCGATCGTCTGATTTTGTTGGGAGATATTTACAATCACGGCCCGCGCAACCCACTTCCGAAAGAATACGATCCCATGGGAGTTGCAAAAGTATTAAATTCATTTGCAGATAAAATGATTGTCGTGAAGGGCAATTGTGACAGTGAAGTGGATACCTTGATTTCAGATTTTGAATTTGTTTCCGAAGCAGTGATCTTTGTGGATGGTAAGCAAATCTTTTTACAGCACGGAGACAGGTACGACAAAGACAGGCTTCCCAAAAATTGCGGAGATTGCTTTGTTTATGGACATTATCACACCGGTTTTATTGAAAGAGTTGGTAATGTTCTTGTGGCAAATTGCGGTTCGGTTTCTTTGCCGAAGGACAATACTCCGCACAGCTATCTGTTGTTGGATGGCGGACAGCTTTTTTTGAAAGATATAAACGGAGAAATATGTTGCTATAAGAAATTGTAAAGGCAGAAATTCTCAAAAACGTTTTAGGATTGCTTGACTTTTTATGGATTCATCGATAAACTTTTCAATGAAAGAAATAGATGGAGATAAAGCGTTTATGAAGAAAATACGGATCGGAATTGTAGGATACGGCAATTTGGGAAGAGGCGTGCAATATGCGGCTGAACAAAACAAAGATGTAGAGGTTGTAGCGGTATTTACACGTCGTGACCCTTCACAGGTAAATACGGTTTTACCGGTGAAGGTAGAACGTTATGAAGCGATGGCGGATTATGCGGATAAAATCGATGTTATGATATTGTGCGGCGGGAGCGCAACCGATTTGCCGGAACAGTCTTCTGCTATCGTAAAGATGTTCAATACAGTGGATAGCTTTGATACGCACGCAAGAATACCTGAGTATTTTGCGAAGCTGGATTCCGCGGCGAAGGAGACCGGGCATTTGGGTGCAATGAGCATCGGCTGGGATCCGGGCTTGTTTTCATTGGCGCGCTTGTATTTTGGATCGGCATTGGCAGAGGGCAGTACATATACGTTTTGGGGTAAAGGCGTGAGCCAAGGCCATAGTGATGCGATAAGGCGTATTAACGGCGTCAAAGATGCAAAACAATATACGGTTCCGGTGGCAAGCGCATTGGAGCGTGTGCGTGCGGGGGAGAATCCCGTTCTTACTGTTCGTGAAAAACATACAAGAGAATGTTATGTGGTCGCAGAAGAAGGGGCTGATCTTTCTCGTATTGAGAAAGAAATCAAAGAGATGCCGAACTATTTTGCTGATTATGATACGACGGTGCATTTTATATCAGAAGAAGAATTGAAAGAGAAACACAGCGGTATTCCTCACGGCGGGATGGTGTTACGCTCGGGAACTTCATACACGGGCAATCACTTTTTAATGGAATTTTCTTTGAAGCTTGATTCGAACCCGGAATTTACTTCGAGCGTATTGTTGGCTTATGCGCGTGCGGTTTATCGATTGCATGCGGAAGGTCGCACGGGCGCTGTTACGGTATTCGATATTGCGCCGAAATACCTTAGCCCTATGACTGAGGCAGATCAAAGAAAAGAACTTTTATAATCAAATTATCAAGAATTAGAAAAGGCACTCTGCGATCTAAAGCAGAGTGCCTTTTGTATTGACAAAAAATTTGTAATTGAATTTTGTATAGTAAT
>CASEFE010000004.1 GCA_949287105.1 uncultured Bacillota bacterium | reverse complement strand
TTCGAATTTCTGGAAATCGGCGCAGCTACCTATCAAGGTATCGCCGATCAATATGTTCATCTGACCATAGATCAGCAACTGAAAGACCGCACACAATGGAAAAAATTTACGGAAGTTTTCCATGCGGGAGCCGATTCCGATGACCACGGTTGGCGCGGTGAATTCTGGGGAAAACTGATGCGCGGTGCCTGTCTTATTTACCGATATTCAAAAGACGAAGAGCTGTACGATATTCTCTTTGAAACAGTACGCGATCTTTTGAAAAAACAGGAAGAAGACGGAAGAATCTCCGCCTACTTTACCGAAAATGAATTCAACGGCTGGGATATATGGGGAAGAAAATATGTTCTGACCGGATTGCAACATTTTTACGCAATCTGTAAAGACGAATCTTTTCGCCGCGATATTTTACAGGCCATGTGTCGCCATGCGGACGCTCTTCTTAAAAAAATAGGGCCAGACGAAGGCCAGATTTCCATTCTCGACACCAGCGAATGGTGGGGCGGACTGAATTCCTGTTCCATTTTAGAACCGATCGTGGAGCTTTATAAACTGACCAAAGACAAAAGATATTTGGATTTTGCTGAATATATTCTTTCAACGGGCGGCTGCAAACACGGAAATTTGATTCAGCTTGCCGAAGAAGATCGATTCTATCCTTATGAATATCCTGTCACGAAAGCTTATGAAATGATGTCTTTCTTCGAAGGCGCCCTCGCTTACTATGAAGCAACACAAAACAACCGCTATTTCGAAATCGTTAAAAGGTTTGTGGAAAAGGTTTTCAAAAGCGACATTACCGTCATCGGTTGTGCCGGTTGTACACACGAACTGTTTGACCATTCGGCCGTAAAACAGACAGAATATTCTGAAATCATCATGCAGGAAACCTGCGTAACGGTAACCTGGATGCGCCTTTTAAGCCGACTTTTCCTTTTGACCGGCGATCCGAAATATGCCGACCGCATCGAACAATCGGCAAGGAACGCGCTATATGGAAGCGTCAATATATACGGCTGCAAAATTTACAGCCCTTCTATGAAAGAATTTCTGCCCGCTTTTCTTTTTGACAGTTACAGTCCCCTGTTTAATAACACACGCGGACGCGAAGCGGGCGGATACCGCATTTTTAAAGACGGAAGCAGTTACGGATGTTGTTTAAGCATTGCTGCGGCGGGGATCGCGTTGTTTCCGCTCATAAATGCCGTCCGTTCCGATGACGGAATTGCCATCAATTATTATTTGCCTGGGCAAATTCAAACCTCTTCCCCTTCCGGAAACCCTCTACAATTCGACTTTATTTCAGATTATCCCAAAAACGGAAATATTCAAATCCGTTTAAATCTCAAAAAAAGCGAAGAATTCTCCCTTTCCTTGCGTATTCCGCCGCATTGCAGCGCAAGCGTCGTTTATGATGGAAAAACTTATTATCCTTCATCCGGCTTTTTTGAGATCAAAAAGCTTTGGAATGACGGCGACACGATCGAATTTCACCTTCACATAAAAATTGAAAAAATAACTCTGAACGGAAAAACAGCCCTTCTCCGCGGCCCTCTCGTTTTAGCACGCGACGCCCAAAAAGAAAACGGCGGCGATATATTATCCGACCTTTACCTGCAACAAAAAGACGGTGAAATTGTTTATTCTCTGTTAAACGAAAAATCGGACGAACAGCTGCGATGTCGCTTGCCTTTAAAAGACGGCGAAATTATTCTCACCGATTACGCTTCCTGCGGAAAACATTGGGATCGCGAAAATTGTGCCATCACAGCTTGGATGAACATCAAAGAATAATCTTATCAAACTCTAACAACAGTAAATAAGGCTTCACTTTTTTCAATTTTACATAATACTTAATAAAAGCTTTTTAACTTAAATAAATTTTTATTCCGAAGTAAAAAAATCTCCATGTTCCTATACCGCATACAGGTTTATTTAATTTAGATAAATTTTGATCCCGAAGCAAACTGTATTACTTGTTCTGGATACTGCATGCAAGTTTTTCAATTCGGATAAATTTTAACATAGCAATAAAGCTTTTTTATTCTCTTGCGCAAATGCGCAGGGCATCATATGTTCAAATATCCTCATAAGACCAGCATATGAAATATTTTTTGAATCATAACTGAATCTTACGTATAAAATCGCCGCGTCCATTTTTTAATGGACGCGGCGTTTTTTATTGTTTTCAATTAAAGAGCGTCGCGGAAAATTTTTGCTATCTCTTCTTCTGTCAACACCTTATATCCTCCCTGCATGACGCGCGTGCTTTCAACAAGCCCGTCGATCATGGATTCCGTCACACCGAGATCGGTCA
>CASEFE010000003.1 GCA_949287105.1 uncultured Bacillota bacterium | reverse complement strand
CTCGATCGTCTGCGCGATCGCGGGTTTGTTCGACTTGAACGTCGGTATCCCCGTCGGCGTCGCCGTCCATACGCTGTCCGCTCCGTCAATGTCAAACGAACTCGTGTCAAATCCGCTTCCCGCCACGTCGGTATTTTTGGATACCTTAACGGTATTGTCCCCAACCGGCGCAACAAAGCTGTTATGCGATGCGATAACCAAAGTATTTTCAAAAGTATATCCGGACGTACTCGGTACAAGCATCAGATTGTTTGTCTTTGCCGTACTGACAGAACCGGAGATTTGAACTACAACATTGTGGAAAACGCCTTTTCCTTCCCGAGCGAGATAAGTAAAACCATTTTCGAGCCAAGGAACATCATGTTTCAGATGAGCTTCCAAATTCTCGACCCTGCCTTCCACTTTTCCGAACAACATCGAGCCGCTGTTTGCATTTCTCGCCGAAGTAAGATTGTATTCCACTTGCAGATTCTTCACACATCCGAAAGCACCGATTTCGCCGATAAAGTTCATATTCGGATCGTATGGCGTAACATCTTCAAACGTGCTGCCGGCCGTAGCATTGATGGTGATCTTGTGTCCGTTTCCGTCAAATGTTCCGTTCAATACAGGAATCACCGACTGATTCAAAGTTTCTTGTTTCGTTCCGCCAGTCAGAGTAATCGTAATATCCGCATTGAGTACAAAGTTTACATCTTCGCGATCGGCATTATTGGTAATATCGGAAACGCTGTTCACTTGGATCGTCTCCGTAATGACCGGTCGACTGCCTTTCAATGTAGGAATACCCAACGCCGTCTGCGTCCATAAGCTGTCTGCCCCGTCAATATCAAAGGAAGAGGTATCAAAGCCGCAACCGCTGTATTCCTGCGTGGTTGTCTTTACGACATTTTCGCAAGAATTTTCAGCAGGAAGCAATATAAAGTTCCCGCTCGGCAATACGACCAATACATTCACATAAGAACTCTTATCATTTCCAAGGTAGAACCTGTTCTCATGCACCAGTCCGCCGACAACATTCAAAACAACATTTTCATATGTGCCGTTTCCGTCAATGGCTAATATACCTAAACCGCCTTCCTGCCAGTAATTATTGTGATACAGCGATATTTCCACATCATGCACATAGCCGTTCATCGAACCAAATATCAGCGATCCGCCGTATCCGTTCGCAGTCGAATAGTGCAGATACTCAATGTAAAGATTTTTGACTTCACCAAATGTTCCTACCGTCCCGATAAAGTTGTTGGCAGGACGATCTTTCGTATTCTGTGCCTTGATGGTGATCTTATGGCCGTTTCCGTCAAATGTTCCGTTCAATACTTCGATCACTTTCGCAGAAAGATCGCTTCCGTCAAACTCGATTTCAAGATCGGTGTTCAATTTGAAATTCACGTCTGTTTTTCCCGCATTCGCCGTCAGATCTTTCAACGAATTGATCTCGATCGTCTCCGTGATCACAGGTTTGTTCGCTTTGAACGTGGGCAAACCAAACATCGACTGCGTCCAATAACTGTTTTCTTCATCAATATCAAAATCAAGGCTCGAAAATCCGCAGGTGGCAAATTCGCGCACAGATGAAATATGCTGAACATTGTTGACCGATTCGGGAATCGTGATCACAGTATCGGTAATGACCAACATATTGCTTACTTTGCCGGACCGTACCACCTTAAAGCAATCCGCATAAACAGGCGCAAAGATCTGCCACTGATGTCCTCCATTGTCTACGCCGACTACGTTCAGAACGATCTTTTCAAACGAACCGTTCCCGCCGCCGGAAAGATACGCAATGTTTTCCGAAGGCGCTATATACCATGCTTTATAATTGATGGTCGCTTCAATGTTTTCTACAAGTCCTTCATTGGTTCCGATGATCATGGTCGGATAACCGGATACATTGCTCTTCGATTCCAGGTTGTATTCGATGCGCATATTCCGCAACACGCCGTTTCTTTGTATGGTATCTATGAAATTCATATTCGGCGTATGCACGGAATCGGGCGATTCTGCACCCGCAACCGCATTCATGGTGATTTTATGCCCGTCGCCGTCCAATACGGTATTCAGAGAAGTCACTATTTTTTCTTCGAGATCAGATTGTCCTTTGAAATTATAGACGATATCCGTCGTAAACTTGTAATAGTTTTCATCGGACAAGTTTTTCAGATCATCTGCAGAATTCACAGAAACTTCCTGACGGAATACGCGTACGGTTGCCGTATCACTCAATCCGTTCCAATTGAATGTCACTTTTGCCGTACCGACGCTTACGCCGGTCAAAACGCCGTCCGCAACCGCCACCACATTCGTATCCGAACTGACGATGGAAACTTCAGGGGAAGAAACCGGACTGCTGCCTTCATAAACCTCCAATTGAGGCGTCACCGTATTTTGTCCGTCCAGGAAAAGAAGATATTCATCTTTTTCCACGATGATATCACCATTGGGCAGAACCGTCACAGCGACCATGCTCTCTGCGGAATACCCGTCTTTTGTTGCCTTCACGCGAACGATCGTCGAACCGGCATCGACAGCCGTTACAGAACCCGTTTCGCTGACCGTTGCAACCGAGGTATCGTCCGACGTATACGTAAAGGTTCCTTCCGTAGGCTGACCGTCAAAACGAAGTTCCGGTACCAATTGAACAGGCGTCGTAATTCCCTTCACCATGCTCAATGTACCTTTTATATCAATAAACAAGCCTACATTTTCATTGGAAGCAACATCCTCTTCCACCGAAACCTCACAGACGGCTGTTTTCTTGCCCGATTTCACCGTGACCTTTGCAGAGCCGCTGCGAAGTGCCGTAACATTCGCTACTTTTTCTGAAGCACTGATAAACAAAATTTCACTGTCCGATTCAAATGTAGCCGACTGAATGTCTTCGGTCACCGATAAAAGGAAACTTTCCCCTACTTCCAGCGTGATCGACTGTTGAGAAATTTTCAGCTCGGAACCGCTTTTATCATCGCTACCTTTGGCGCAAGCAGCCAAGAGACAGAGCGTACAAAGAACCGATAAAACAATTATGATTTTCGATTTCATTATCATCCCTCCTTAACCTGCTTCCGTAAATCCGCTGATACCGAACTTTTCGCAGTCCGCATTAAACTCCGCACGCATTTGCTCAACATTTTCAAAGTCGCTGCTATACGTGTCCAACAGCATTTTGCGAACAAATATTGTTTCTTTCAAAATACGATCATACAAAATGCTGTATTTCGCACGATCAATTTGTTCGTAAACGGAAATTGCATCAAAAGCTTCTTCAAAAAGTCCCATGCACGTATTGTACAAAAACCCGAATGACCAGTGACTGCTTCCGACAAAACCGTCCCCGAAGGAATAGAGAAGTTCTCCGTTTGCCGCAAACATTGCAATTTTATTGTTGATCAGATCGAAATATTTTTTCAAAGGTATCGCCGCTTCCTGATAATAAGCAAGCATAAATTCATCAATCAACTCTTCGGTACTCTGCGTGTTGTCCCACATAAGTTGTGCGGTAACAAACTGTTTCATTTCTCCGAAATTGATGGCCGGCATATTATAGGAACCCTGGAAAAATACCCACTTAACACCGTATTCTTCAAAAAAACGACAGTTGCCTGCCAAGGATCCCCAACTTGCAAAAGGCTGTGAATAGTCATCAAAGTTCGTGTCATACAACCATACATACAGATTATCTGCCGCAGTTTTCCATGAATTGAATTGGTCCTGAATCGACAGACAAGTTTCGTCATAATAATCGTAATTGTAAGGCGCATTGAAAGGAACAATCATAACTCCGAGATTGTCTTCCGCTTTGAGCGAGGCATCGAGAAGTTCATACGTACCGTCCGCCTTTTTGCGCACAGGTGCTACCTTGGTAGGATTGTAAGCAAATGCAACCAATTCAAGGTCACGATCGGGCAAAGCCGCTTTCACTTTCCTTGCTATTTCATTGCTGAAATCCATCATGATCGCTGCACGTGCCGAATCATCCGTATAAGCGCCCTTATCCTTCCATTCCTTGATTTTATTCTGACAATCTTGGCAGTCACAGAAATAAAAACTGTCCTGCTGACCGATCATCAGGTAAGGAGAATCGGGTTGCTCGTTTGCAATCTTTATGAGATTCTGTGCGAATACATCCCTGTCTACATGGGTAAGGCACAGATTCGTGCCGTCCGAACTGTACCAGTCCGCATGCTCATCCTGATACTCTTCTTTCGGAACAATCACAAAATAGGTATGCGCGTACAGTTTTCCCCAACCTTCGTACAGAGAACGTACGCGAAGACGTCTGCGATGTTCGGTGCTGTAATCCACTTCATATGTTCCCAATGCACGATATTTAAGGTCTGGCACATCGGTCAGGTTAAATTTCAAAAGCGGTGCGTCTTTGCTGCAAATCAAATTAAAAGAATTTTCCGCGTAATATTTATAATCAAAATATTTATTCAGAAAACCGTACACTGCGTTCAATGCGGCATATGAACTGTTGCCCACGCAGAACGTATTTTCTCCGTCCGTATAAATTTTATATCCTTCTGCCCCAAGATTATCAAGAGGCACTTTTTTGGATATGGCTTTATATTGCTCTGTCTGCCCAATGGAAATATACTTTGCGCTGTCGGCAACATCTTTGTCCGAAAGGATGGAAAGCGTCGCCCCTGTTGCCAATTTTACGTTATCGACAAGCTCCTGCGCAGCAAAAGTAAGCGTTTCATCGGAATTTTCCGGCAATACCACTACATAATCACTCGTAGCATTCTGAACAAAATATTTGCCCTTTACGACCTCTGTTTCCGAAGTTACTTTATTACCGTTATCACATGCCGCAATCGAGCCCAACATCAGAACAGAAAGAACGATACAAATTATTTTAGTGATCAAATGATTTTCAAAACGTTTCATCATTCCTCCTATTTTTAAATCACATAAAGGATAAAGTCTTTGTAAGTGTAGTTTCCGTCTTCATCTTCTGCATAATAACGTACGGTATATTTGCCCGCACGATCGGCAACAAAAGTCAGCTTTCCGTCATCATCTTCTTGTACGACCCTTATATGATACGAGGGATTCAGAACAATAATCTGTGTAATCAATGAACTTCCGTAAGACATATTGTCTTCCGCCGTAAAAGACGGCAATTCCACTGTACTTCCGACTTTTGCCGAAGAAGGGACATTTCCTTCCACTGTAAGTTCAGGAGCTAAATCATCCACCACATAAACGGAACAGCTGTACATGTTGCTTTTATTCGCGTCATCCGTAGCCGTATACGTAATTCTGTAATAGCCGTATTTATCAGCCTTCACAACGATCTCCTGGCTCGGATCCGTAGGCTCCAAAACGATAGCACCGTTTACCGTCACCGAAACAGTGAATTTTATGTTATCGGACAAAAAGTCCACGGCATACCCTTTCGGAAGAACAAACGAATCTCCCAAATTGATGCGCGGCATAACAGCCGGATCCTCCACATGAATTTCCGGTCCCGCTGTATCTTTCAGTGTCTGCGAAGCAGAAAGCAGCTGATTGCCGATACCGGTTATGTTGAATATGCCTGTCTGTCCCGATGGCATGGAATCAAATGTTACTGAAAAACGCACTTTCCCGCTGGGGAAACCGCCGAATACTTCTCCAAAAACCGTACGCTCCGGCATGCCTATCGACTGCTGATTGATTGTAAATCCGTTTGATGCCTGCGAATAGGAAAGTGTAAAAGTCGTTTCAAAAAGAGCACTGACGCTGCCCCACTTCTGCCCATTGATTTTAAGATCAGTTGCGGATGTGTTTTTGATAAATGTCACGTCGATGGCAATTTTTTCATTCTGGCTGTCAAAAACACGCACTGTAAATGAATTGGCATTGTAAGGAACAAAACGCAACGCAAAACCTTCGGCGATACTGTCTTTGATATAACGCATCGAAGCACCGTCCTGCGTGCTCTGATATTTCATAGCGCCATCGCTTACCACCGAAATGCTTCCTTCTTCATAAGGTTGCATATAGGCGGGAAGAAAATAAGTGCCTTCCGCATCTTTTACATTCACAACCGTAATGTCAAAGACAACCGTTTCCGTTTCCAAAGACCCTTCCGCAAGGAATGTAACTTTCATCGTATCCGTATTGCCGAGTGCACCTTCTACAACGGGGGTAAACGTACTTCCTTCTTCTACCGTTTGCTTTTTGCCTGCAAATTCTACTTCGACGGATTTAGTAACTTCTTTCGGAAGTCCGTCCCCTGCATAATCAAGCGCTTCAAAAGAAGGAATGCGTACGGCAGATCCCGATAACACGGCATCCGGCATATGAATTTCAGACAACACCGGCTTCGTGCTCGCATTTGCGGTAACCGTAAATGTTTCCACACATTCTCTGCCAAAAAAGTCGCTTGCCTTATATTCGATAACATATGCCCCTGAACGTGTCGGCGTAAATGCATAATCCCTTCCAAAATCATCAGCCGAAAAGATAACTTCGTCTTCCAATTTGACCGTGATCGAGCAGTCCAAAATTCCGCTTCCGCCCGACGCCTCCACATAGGGAAGTTTGAAAGCTGTCCCTGTCGTATGCTCCGTATCTTCAAGCGTTGTGTTCAAGCTCGGTGCATCCACGCTCTCTTCTACCGTGATACCCATCTTTCGTACACTTTCATTGCCTGCCCTGTCTTCCGAGCTATATTCCAAAACGTACAATCCGGTTGCGGCAGGCGTGAACGAATGTGTTCCTTCGTCATAAAGATTTCTGTTCGTGCCTTTGCTATAAACACGTGTGACAACGTCGCATTCACCGTCGACCGCATCAAATGCAGTCGCTGTGAAAATGGAATATTTCATTCCTACAATACCCGTAGGCAGATCGTATGAATGGTAATCTCCTAAATCCACGGTAATTTCAGGCGCGACACTGTCCACACCCGTATCCAACGATAACGCCGAAGAACGATTCAACGTGAATACGATCACGGCCGCAATTATGGCCGCTGCCGCAAAAAAAGCAATCAGCCCTATGGCGCATTTTTTTACTCTTTGCTGCATACATTTTCTCCTTTATATCTAAACCGTCTACATATGTTCATCCCTTCAACCCTCCGAACGAAACTTGCTGCATGATCGAATCCCGGAAGCAAATAAACAAAACAAATGCGGGTACAAGAACGAATATACAGACCGCCAATTGTACCGGTTTGCTTTGCAAAGCAGGTTCTAACGAGAACTGAACATTATATACCGCTTGTGCAAGGTTCGGATGCGTCGGCATGTAAATATACGTAAAATCCCAGGTATTCCACCATGCTATCAACTGCAAAAGGAAAAACATCATGAATACATTCTTGATCATCGGGAACATGATCAGAAACAAAACCCTGAAATGTCCGGCTCCGTCAATAAACGCCGCATCCATATAGTCATCGGATATTCCTTTGAATGCCGAAATCATAAACAAGTAGTTTGTTCCGATAAATCCGCAACGCATGATGATCGTGCCGAGTATCATATTGTCGTAAAGGCCTGTTACCTGCAAGACCTGCAACATGGAAGAAAGCGCATTTCCGATCGGAACAACGATGGAAAACACAACGATAAAGTTGATCACTTTGTTGAACCAAAATTTATATTTGGCGGCAACATACCCCATGATGGCAGGAATGAACACAGACAAGAACGCCGATACAAGCGTAATGTAAAGCGTATTGAATAACAATTCCTCAAAATAAATGTTCCGTCTGTCCCCGCTGGAAACGGTTACCGTGACATACAAATTGTTGAACGCCTTTGAATAATTATCCCAAGCGATCATCTTAAATTCCGGAAAACCGAATTTATTGAAATAAAAATCATAGTTGTCTTTTAAGGATCCTGCAACCATCCAAAACAAGGAATAGAGCAATGTGATCACCCAGGCAGACACGAGAACAAATACGATGACCCAAAACACCGTAAAAATAGGACTGCGCTTGTTGCGTATATGTTTGCTGTGTTTCAGGATTTCTTTTGCAGAATATTCATGCGCGTGTTCGGAGGCATAGATACTATCCGCAGCAGGCTGCTCAACCACTTGGTTCTGAACATCTTCTTGCATAATGTACCCCTCCTCTTAATAATTTGGATCGTTTTGCTCAAAAAATTTCTTGAGCAAGAACGTCGGCAAAATTACGATCAGGCCGAACAACATATTGGACGCCGCAGTTACGGTATAGTTGGCAAACAGCGAATCCGAATAATTGCCAACCACTTTCGAATACATATAATACCCGATCGTCCAGGTTTCCTTCGGCGCTTCGTTTCCAAAAAACATATATGTATTCGGCATACCGCCGAAAATTCCGGAAAGCCCTGTATATAAACCGATCGAAATAAATCCATACACCGCAGGCCAGGCAAGATGCCGGAATTCATCGATCTCGGTTCCGCCGTCGACGCGCATCGCGTCGACGAGTTCCGTATCGATTCTTGCCATTACGCCGCAATACATCAGCATATTTCCGCCAAACCCGATCCATACGCCGTACAAAGTCAACATCCAGAAAGATGTATCGGGACTGGAAATAATAGTCGGATCCACAGCCAATTCCATAAAATTTTTATAAAACAGAACCATTGCGATGCCGGGGATAACCGAAGGCATAAAAAGCATGATTTTGAAAAAACCGGATAAAGGTATTTTTTTGTACAGGCAGAAGGACAGAAAAAAGCTGAAAAACATCATCACAATGGACAAAGCCCAACCGAAGACCGAACGAAGCCACATTCCGCCTGTGCCCGCCGCAAAAATTTCTTTGCAAAGCTCGATGATCGTATTGAATCCGTTCCAATAAAATTCGCCCTTTGCAATATCATACCCCTGAAAAGCAAGCAAATATCCGTTAATATTAACCCCGAAATAAAAGATAGCTACCTGCACGACACAAGGAACAACAATAATCAAATAAAAGATCAATGCAGATAAATTATTCCGATTGGTTTTAAGTTTTTTTACCCTTGTCGGAAAACTCATTGAAGGGCCGCCTCCCATGCAGATTGTTCGATCTTCAAAGCATTCAGTAACTGATCGACCGTAAGCTTACTGTTATTGTAAAATGCAACCATCGGATATGCGCTGATGGTTGAATCCGATGTCGGCCCGAATTGCCAAGCCTGCCAACCGTAATATACGTTTGCTTCGCTATTTTTTACTTCTTCATTCAAAAGCAACGGCGGAATACGAACCATAGAATCACTGAGTTCTGCAAATTGTTTGCCAAGCGGCGTCATTCTCTGTTTATCCGTGTCGCTTACCGTATAACTGTAAGGCCGAAGCGTATTGCTGTAAGAAGTCATCAACGATAAAATTTTATCTGTATGCAAGAACCGGAAGAAATCCACAGCAACATCCGCAACCTTGGTATTCTTGTTGATCCACACCTGTGAGTTTTCGCCGACGGCGCTGAAAACATCCTGCGTTCCGGCAGTTTGACCAGCCGAAGTCTGATGTGCGGTAGGAAGAGGCATGATCCCGAAACGACGTGTTCCGTACGCGTTCGATTTATCCGTTCTCTTGACAAGCGTATTGAAGTCTTCGACGGCTTCGCGCTCCCACCAAGATCCGTCGATCAGGAATGCAACGCGGCGACCTTGGTTAATTGAAAAGATAAATTCATTTTGCGCAGCGCGGTTATCCTGCGAAGTGCCGAATACCTTATTGGAATGATAAGCACCGCCTGTGCCGTTCCCGTTGTGACCGTTCAGAATATCATATCCGAACTGCAATGCTTCTTTTTTGCCTGCCTGACCTGCTTTCAGTTTATATCCGTTCTGGACAGTAATAGGTTCGCTGGTACCATCCAAAAAAGTATACGGTTCACCCTTGCTGTCCAACGTATAGTTCAGCATGTAATTGTCTTCGCCTTCATACGAAGCCCAGAAATTTTCCAAAACCTTAGTTGTATAATATCCTTCCGTCCCGGGCCATGTAAACGGCGTAATATTTTTTGTATACGTCATATAATCGCAAAGCGCAAAAAACTCGTCGACCGTTGTAGGAAGACCGTCGTCATAAGTCCCTTTCTCCCCGTCTTTTCCAAGCGATTTGGGAGTATCGATCCCGTTGGTCCAGTTTCCGTCCGCATCTTTATAAAGAAATTCCTTTTCAAACAAATCAATATCGTAATAAATCGAATAAATTCCGTCAAAGAACGGTACCGCATAATATTTGATCCCGTCAGCCGTTTCCGATTCATTGTAATACTCTTTGTAGGAAGCATTCATCTTGTCCAAGATTGATCTGTTTTCGCCATATTCGGTCAAAGGCGTGCTGACTGCTTCGGTAATATCATAATAAAAATTCGCAGCCTTAAAATCACTGTACACGGCGGTATCAACAAAGAAAATATCTTCGTTATAAGTTCCGTACGAAGCAAGCAACGCCGAAGATTCATAACGCTTCTTCTCATAGGTAATCATAACCTGAATATCCGGATTTTCCGCTTCATAAATACGTTCCGCTTCCTTCATCCATTCGCGGCCGTATCCGCCGTCAAAATAACCGATTCGCAACTGCGTCTTATTCGGATCGACCTTTTCCCCTTGATCTCTTCCTGTACATCCAACAAATGCACTGAGTGATCCGATTGCCATCATTGCGGTAAGAATCACCGCCAAAATTTTTGTCTTTTTCATAAAAACCTCCTTTTATGATTCTTTATTGCGCCATTGCCATTTCTACTCGAAATGGATTTTCAATAACAATTTTACCTTCGGATGTATCGCCAAGCCCACTGTATAACTCAGCTCTGCCGTCTTTTCTGAAAACAATACCGGACGTAAACGCACAATCTTTCAATCCGGGAACCTTATAAGAAGATTCAGGATAATCGGATCGCTGTCCGATCACTTTCTTTTCAAGCAATTCCCGTGTATTGATATTAAAAACGTAGGCCATATTCAGATATACTGCATGTTCTCCCGCTTCGTTAAAATATCTGTAACCTTGATGTCCGATCGCTCCGACAAGGCCGTCTCCCAAATAAAAAGCTTGGTTGACACCGCCCCATTCGTCCTTGCAAAACAGTCCGTCTATGTATTTTGCCGCATTGATGGAATCGGAATCCAATTCATCAAGACTGTTCAACACCGTAAACCCGACTAACGACTCGCTTCCATATTTTTCTTTGATTTCATCGCTGCGCGGCCTTGAAAAAACACCGATCCGCCCTTCCGGCAACTGTACAAGACGAATGTCTTTCATATATTCCGGTCCGGTGGTAAAATAGCGAAGACTAAAAATATCTTTACCTCTGTAAAAATATCCGTAATATGTCTTTACTAATCCCCGTTCTTTGAGAACATGCGTCCCGCCGACGACTATTTCACCATTGATTTGTACACAAAAAGGATCTTCTATCGGCAAAGGATCGAATTCGTTTACTTTATGCCATTTTCCGTCATCCTTTTTTTCGAACAATTTACTTACACTGCTCGCCCATTCGTTCCGCTTTTCCACGCGTCCCAGAATATATGTTTTTCCACCGCTTTCAAACGGTATCGAACAATTGTAAACATCTTTTCCTTCTACGCCTTCAAATTCCAGCAGCGCAGCGTCTTTCGGTACCTTGATTTGTTCGTAAATTTGCCTTAATTGCTGTATCGTTTTCATTTTTCCAATAAGAACAATTATTCCCGCGAAGCGGGAATAAAAAGCCGGCTTTTTACCTCCATCGTTTTTTTACAATATTATGATACCACACAAATATAGTCAAATCTTGTAGTATGATAACAAGATTTTGTCGTTTTGTAACACTTTTAACCTTTTTAGCCATTGACACGCAGACAAATTTATTATATAATAAAAACAGGAGAAAAGTATGATTCAACTGGCAAAAGAAAATCTGGAATTTTACGACCATGGTGTCGGTTATAATTTTGACTATGAATTTCCCTTTGCTCATACGCACGATTATTGGGAATTCGTTTACACAGTTCAACCCCTTAAACACTCGATCAACGGCAGACGCGTCGATATTGATTCGGACTGCATTTTCATTGTTAAACCGTCCGACCTTCATTCGATTGCAGCAATGCCTCCGCCCGTCAATCCGCATAAAGAGCCTACACACCTCAATTTGAAAATTACCGAAGAAAAATTACTTGAACTATTATCTATCTTTGACATTTCACTTTCTGAAAAAATTCATCAGGCAATTTTTCCCGTACTCCACATGAAAGGCGACGATTTGACTTTTTTCAAAACCAACTTGAATAATATTTTGTGGTCAAATGATGTCATGTACAAATGTTCCATCATCAAAATGGTCATTGTGTATATTTGTTTGAAGAATTTTGAAACAGTCTTTTCATTGCCGGCAAATGCCGCACCAAATATCCCAGAGGAAATAAAACAAGTAGCCACTAAACTTCATTCCCCTGCTTATTTTGATCAGAACATAACTGACATCATCGCCGAAACCGGTTATTCAAAAATGCAATTGAGCCGTCTTTTCAAAAAATATTTTTCCAAAACCATGTACGATTATTTTCTCGATGCCAAGCTGGGTTACGCGCAAAACAAGCTTATTCTCTCCGATGAAAGCATTCTCAGCATTGCAAATGAGATCGGATTCAGCCTTTCTCATTTTGATCATGTTTTTCGAATCAAATTCGGTATATCCCCATTATCTTTCCGAAACCATCCGAAAAATAAAGAAATAAATCGCCCGAACAAAACAAGAAGAAAAAATAAAGAAAAATAAACCGACGCCCGTAACCATAAATTTTTGGTTACGGGCGTCGGTTTCCATCTCATTTTTCTTACTTATTATTGTTTTAAACAATAAAGGAAATAAAACCCTCATATACAAAATTTTTTTAAGATCGATCAAAGAAAACCTTATATTTTATAAAATAATCGAGTAAATATAAAATTCAGAATTCTTTATTCAAAAATCAAATTTAATTTTTTGTATCCTCCGTTTGAAATACTACTGCCGCGTTTAGCAAAAAAAGGGTTTTTTGCATAAACTGAAAGAATGAGAACCGTCGAATATGACCGGCAAAGTGCCATATTTTACGCAAGAAAATGGGCGTTCGGGCGCAATCCGCAATACCTGGATTTCAGTAGTTTAGGCGGCGACTGTACAAATTTTGTGTCGCAATGCCTATACGCCGGAAGCAAAATAATGAATTATATGCCTGTTTTCGGATGGTTTTACCGTTCCGGAAACGATCGAACTCCTTCCTGGACGGGCGTAGAATATTTATATCGCTTTCTGATCACAAACGGAGCGGAAGGCCCTTTTGCAGAAGAAACAAACATTGAGAAAGTTGAAATCGGAGATATCATACAGTTGGGACGCGAAACCGGTGATTTTTACCACAGCTGCATTATTACCGGTTTCAGAAACGGAGAACCGCTCGTTTCAACCCATACCTTTAATGCCTACCAACGCCCGCTCCGCAGTTATACATATGAAAAAATTCGCTTTTTGCATATCTTAGGCGTCCGAATCCCGGGCTGATCCTGCCACGCATAAAAATTTCTTTTTGCTACAAACTGTTGGAAAAGGATCATCAGAGATATGCAAAGCGGAAATACAATATTTTTTAAAAATAAACCTAAAATTGCGGCAACGGCTGCCATAGCAGGGCCCAAAGAATGTGCGGGAATTATCGGCCGATACGTCGATTGCCCGCTCAGCGATGATACATTCGGGGAAGACACCTTTGAACGCGCCGAACGAAAAATGTTTCTGTATGCGGTGCGGCGCAGCATCGAAAAAGCTAGTTTGCCTTCTCCTCCGGAAGTATTTTTATCGGGAGATCTTCTCAATCAGATCATCTCCGCAAGTTTTACAGCGCGCGAAACAAAACTGCCTTTT
>CASEFE010000002.1 GCA_949287105.1 uncultured Bacillota bacterium | reverse complement strand
TTAAGCCTTGACAGATAACAATGTATTGAATATAATACTATTCGGGTAAAGGCGTGGCATTGTAGGATGAGTTATTTTGTTCTAAATTTAAATATTTGTCAAAGGGTTTTGCATTTATAAAACACCTATTGCTATGCGAACAGGAAAGCTAGGCGTCAATAGGTGTTTTACTTTGATAAGGGAGGATGGATAAATGAAAGAAGAAATAATAGCGTCTGAAAAATACCGAGAAAAATTGATGAGTGATCCTTACAGGCCGATGTATCATTTTGCGATACCGGCAGATAATGGTATGCCGGGCGATTCAAACGGTGCTTTTTTTGCGGACGGAGAATACCATTTGATGTATCTTTATCGAAATTCAGAGACGAACGGATACCATTGGGGGCATATATCGTCACGAGATTTGTTGCATTGGCGGCAGCACAAGGATGCTTTAACGGTAAGCGAGGGGGATGAAGGATGTTTCAGTGGCGGAGCTTTTGTTGATAAAGATAAGACTGCCTATTTGACATTTTGGAAGTTTCCGGCGAAAGATAAAAACAAAGATCTCAGCGGCATAGGAATTGCGTATGCAAAGCCTCCTTATGAAAATTGGGAAAGAATGGAGCCGATTGCGATCAATGCGACGGAATGGGGAATCAAAGATATTGAGATAAATGGAAAAATTGTACATCTTGGTTGTGCAGATCCGTCCAATATATGGAAGGAGGGCGGAAAATATTACATGGAACTGGGAAACATCTGCGTATTGGATGCTTATGGAAGAGAGGAAAATGCAGAAAAACGATATCGCGGAGGTTGGACGGAGCTGTTTCGATCGGATGATCTATGCAAGTGGGAATATGTGAATCGTTTTTATGAAACGGAACAAAAGGGTGCAGATTGGCCGGACGAAACAGAAGATGCTATGTGTCCGAGTTTTTTGCCTTTATTCGATGCGCAAAAGGGAGGTAAAAAGACAAATAAGTGGTTGCAGTTATTTATTTCTCATAACAAAGGCTGTCAGTATTTTATAGGTGAACTGAAAGGAGAAATATTTCATCCTGAGCAACACGGCAGGATGACATGGAAAGATCGGGCATATTTTGCACCGGAAGCATTGGTGGATGATCGGAATCGTCAAATTATTTGGACGTGGCTTGTGGATAATTATCCGAACGATTTTGAAAAATTCGGGTGGAGCGGGGTTTACTCTTTTCCGCGGACAGTATGGTTAGAGAAAGGATCTTTGCGCATGGCGCCGGCGGAAGAGTTAAAAAAATTGCAATACAATCATCGAAAATTTACAAGGCTGAAGGAGGATAAAATACCGCTTTCAAACGGGGAAATGTTTCGATTAAAGGTAAAATGGAAAAAAATAGAGGATCGGGCAGGTATTTGTGTAAGAGTGGATGAAAGTTTGGGGGAATATACGGAGATCTATGTAGATCGAAAGGCACAGAAATTGATTATGGATACAACGCGGAGCGGTGTAGGAGACTGGAAAATTAAAGAAGAAGCGCCGTTTGCATTGGAAGAGCAAGAGGAATTAGAGCTTGATATATTTGTAGATAAATCGGTGGTTGAGGTTTATGCGAATCAAAAGCAGGCGATATGCAGGCGTGTTTATCCGACGAATCCGATGGCGGCGGTTGGAGCAAGGTTAATCGGGACAAAGGAAGAAATGGAGCGGATGGATGTCTGGGAAATGATGGCAGCCAATCCTTATTGAGATCTTGAAAGGGAAAAATCTGCTTGTTTTGGGAGAGAATATGATCAAGGTATTATTTGTGTGTTTAGGAAATATATGCCGTTCCCCGATGGGAGAATTCATGATGAAGGACAAGGTTTTACGGGAAGGGATCTCGGAAGAATTCTATATTTCGTCTGCCGGGACAAGCGGGGAAGAAGAGGGAAATCCTGTTTATCCGCCTGCGCGAGAGGAATTGGCAAAACAAGGGATCTCTTGTTCGGGCAAGCGGGCGCGTAAATTCACAAAGGCAGATTACAAAGAGTATGATTATATTCTTGCGATGGAGAGTCGGAACGTAACGGATCTTCTACGGATAGCGGGAGGAGATCCGGATAGTAAAATTTTTCGGATTCTCGATTTTACTTCTTTTCCGCGAGATATAGCGGATCCATGGTATACGAGAAATTTCACGAAGACGCGGGAAGATCTCGAAGAAGGGTTGGAAAGCTTTTTAAGTTATTTGAAACGTGAGAAGAAAATCAAGTAGAAAAAGAGGGTTGCCCGTTTACGTTTAGCAACGGGATAGAAAATAGAAAAATGGATTTTTTTTCGACATTTTTGGCTGTTTTGGTGATCATAGTTCTTGCAATACCCGGTTATGTTTTGCGAAAGGCAAAAATATTGGCAGACGGGGCGACCGGAGTCCTTGCGGGGCTATTACTCTATGTATCGCAGCCGGGGTTGATGGTGGCTTCCATATTGAACAAGACGTTTAGTACATCAATGCTTGTTAATTTTGCGTGGATTATTTTTTTTGCGGTCGTATTGCAGCTGGTTGTGTATTTTGTAGCAAAACTACTGTTTGCCAGGTGCTCGGATGAACCGGCAAAGAGGGCGTGTGTAGCGTGTTCATATCTTGGGAATGTCGGATTCATGGGTATACCGGTGATGAAAATGTTGTTTCCCGGGAATGATGAACTTGTGCTGTATACGGCCGTATACAATATAGCCTTTAATGCAATGGTATGGACGTTGGGGGTTTATGCAGTGACGGGCAACCGAAAGAGCGTAAATCCGATCAAAATTCTTTTGAATCCACCGACGATTGCAACGATATTGGCTTTGCCGTTTTTTTTCTTAAATGTTGCGATTCCGCAGCAGGTTATGACTCCGATCGAATATCTTGGAAACATGACTCTTCCGCTTTCGATGGTCATTTTGGGAATCCGTTTGGCCGATATGCACCCGTTGCGGTTGTTGAATGACGGAAAAACGTATCTTGTAACAGCAATCAAACTGATATTGTCTCCATTACTTAGCTTTGGATTGATTTTACTGGTGGATGTCATTGTGCCGATCGATCGGTATGTTATGATAGCCTTGTATGTGATCGCTGCTATGCCTACGGCATCCAGCGCATTGAATTTTGCGGAAATGTACGGCGGTGATCGAGAGACGGCGGCAGCATGTACCCTGATGTCCACGATCCTCTGTATTTTTACTATTCCGATTCTCATGTTGCTCTGTCAAGTAATTCAGTAAAAATTTAAGGGAAACGCCCGCCTGCAAAGCAGACGGGCGTAAATGTTAATTAGATTGTAAAATGGAATAATCGGATTTAAGATATCAGACCAAACCGAGGATACCTACGGCAATTCCGCAGAAAATTAAGAGGGAGAGAACGTCGGTAATGGTCGTAATGAAAGGATTTGCAAAAACGGCGGGGTCGATATGAATTGCCTTGGCAAAAATGGGAACGCAACAACCCACAATTTTTGCTACAATGACGGCAATTGCGAGTGCAAAGGCCACGATCAAAGAATATTCAACGGTATAATAATCGTGGAATAATGGCCCGTCTATGAGTTGCAGTTTTGCGAAGCAAACAATTGCGACGGACAGAGATATGAGCAAGGAAACGCGCAGTTCTTTCCAGATAACCTGCAAAGTGTCACGCGGGCGAATTTCATCGAGAGCCATTCCGCGAATGACGGTGACGGAAGCCTGACTGCCGGCATTGCCGGCGGTGCCCATGATCATAGGTACGCAGGCAATGAGCAAAGTATTGAGCATGCTCTGATAGGTATTTAATATAAATCCCGTAAAGGTAGCGCTGACCATAAGGATCAAAAGCCAGGGGATGCGGTGCAAATAAATTTTGAAAACATTGGTTTTCAGATATGGCTTATCGGAAGGGGTAACGGAATTGATATAGGAAATATCTTCGGTAGCCTCTTCGGTAATAACATCGAGGGCGTCGTCTACGGTTACGATGCCGACAAGCTTATTTTCCTGATCGACGACGGGAACGGACAACAAGTCGTATTTTGAAAGTGTATTGGCGACTTCTTCTTTATCTTCCTGCGTATCGACGAAAATAAAGTTTGTGTCCATAAAAGTTTCGACTTTTTCTTCGTAATCGTGCAAAAACAGGTCTTTAATGGTAACGGTGCCGAGCAATGTTTTTTGATCGTCGGTAACGTAGCAAGTGTATATGGTTTCTTTATCGATGGCTTGTTTTCGGATTTTCTCAAAGCATTCGCGGACAGTCATATAGGAACGCAAAGATATGCACTCCGTGGTCATGATACTGCCGGCGCTGTCCTTGGGATATTTTAAAATTTCGTTAATTTCTTTGCGGGTTTCGCTGTCGGCGTTGAGCAAAATTCTTTTCACGACGTTAGCGGGCATCTCTTCGATGAGATCGACAGTATCGTCGACGAAAAGCTCGTTCAACATAAGTTTCAGTTCTGCATCACTGAAAGATTTGATGAGCAGCTCCTGTTGGGAGCTGTTCATTTCCACAAAGGTTTCCGCTGCAAGTTCTTTTGGGAGCAGGCGGAACACGATGGGCAGGTCTTTTTCTTCCAGTTCAGAAAAAATTTCGGCAATATCAGCCGGTTCCAATTCGGCGAGTACAGGTTTGAGCAAAGAAAATTTTCGTTCTTCAAGGTAGTCGACAATTTCGACGATTTTGTCGTTTCTGTTTTCAGGAGTAGCTTTGAGGAGTACCTCATGAACGATGTCGGTCGGCATGGTTTCGAGCAATTCTTCCACGCCGTCATCGAGGATTTCATCGGTAACGTCCTGCAATTTAACGTCACTGAAATCTTTAAGCAGATTTTTTTGTGTCTCGCGGTTTACGAGCACGAAGACGTCTGCGGCGACTTCTTTATCCAGACAATCGAACAATTTGGTGAGTTGTTCACCGCTGAAGTGTTCAAGGCAACCGGCAAGGTTTTCCGGTGTCATATCAGCAAATAATGCCTTCAGATCGTCAAAACGGTTTTCGCTTAAAAGTTGCTGAATTTTTTCGATCATGTATTCACCTCCCGGACTTGCTTGACAAAAAAAGTATAAATTTTTTTGGTGCTTTTGTCAAGCGTTGAATATTTAGAAAAAAGAGCTTTTTTGCTTTCATAAGGTTGTGCATGGTTATTTTTTGTGTTATAATTTGAAAGATCAACAGAAAGGAGTAAATCGATGAACCAGAGAATGTACGCGCTTGGAAGCAAGCGTTCGGTGATCCGTGAAATTTTTGAATTCGGCAAAAAACGTGCGCAGGAGATAGGGGCGGAAAATGTATACGATTTCAGCCTCGGAAACCCGAGTGTGGCGCCGCCGCAGATCGTGGAAGATACATTGTGCGAACTTTTAAAAACGGAAAATTCGACGGCTTTGCACGGATATACTTCGGCGCAAGGGGACGCGGGAGTGCGCGCGGCAATTGCAAATTATATTGAAAAGACGCATGGTGTCGAGGCGAATGCGGATTTTCTTTACATGACATGCGGGGCGGCGGCATCACTTACGATTACGCTGAGTGCGCTTTGCGAAGAGGGTGATGAAGTCATTACTTTTGCGCCGTATTTTACGGAATATAAAGTTTTTACGGAAACGGCGGGGGCAAAACTGATTCCGCTGGCATCTGATCCGGATACGTTTCAGATCGATTTTCGTCTATTGGAGAAAGCGTTCACGAATAAAACAAGAGCGGTTTTGGTCAATTCTCCGAACAATCCGAGCGGGGTCGTATACAATGAGGAGACCATCAAGCGTCTTGCCGCAGTTTTGACGGAAATGTCAGCAAAATACGGAAAAACGATTTATCTGATTACGGATGAACCGTATCGTGAGTTAGTATATGGCGGAGTGAAAGTACCGTACCTCACCAAATATTATAAACATACGGTTGTATGTTATTCCTATTCGAAATCACTTTCTTTGCCTGGAGATCGTATCGGTTATATATTTGTGAATCCTACGGCTGATCAGGCGAAGGAACTGTACTTGGCTGTTTGCGGGGCGGGGCGTGCGCTGGGATATGTCTGTGCTCCGTCATTGTTCCAGAAGATGATCGGGCGTTGTCAGGGTGTCGTTTCAGATGTTTCGGTATACGAAAAAAATCGTGACTTGTTGGTCGGAGCGTTGCGGTCTTACGGCTATCACTGTGTACAGCCGGACGGTGCGTTTTACCTTTTTGTGAAGTCGCTGGAACCGGATGCGGCAGCGTTTTGCGAGCAAGCAAAAAAATACGATCTTCTTCTTGTTCCCGGAGATGATTTTGGTTGCAAAGGGTATGTGCGGATCGCGTATTGTGTATCGCATGAGATGATAAAGAGGGCATTGCCGTCTTTTGAAAAACTGGCTCAAGAATATAAAAACTAACGTATATGCGGAATTGTACGCGGAGGCTTATATGCGATTGCTTTTGATACGTCACGGTGATCCGGACTATATAAACGATACATTGACCGAAAAGGGTATTCGTGAAGCGGAAATGCTTGCTGACCGTTTAGCAGGGGAGAATATTGACGCGATCTATGTATCTCCGCTGGGTAGGGCGCAAAAGACAGCGGAGGCAACGCTTCGAAGACTGAACAGAAACGGGTTGACGTTGGATTGGTTGCAGGAGTTTACGGTGCCCGTCCGTTTGCCGGGAGTGGAAAAAGAAAAACGTATCTGGGATTTTTTACCTTCATTTATTGATCGGTATCCGGAGTTATATTCTGAAAAGGATTGGCAAAAGGTTCCGTTTATTCGTGATAGCAAGGTGCCTGAACGATATAAAGAAGTATGCGAGCAGTTTGATCTTTTATTGGCGCAATACGGCTATGTGCGCAAAGGTTCGTATTATGAAGCTGTGCAACCGAATTTGAAAACATTGGTTTTCTTTTGTCATCTCGGTTTGTCGGGGGTATTGATGTCGCATTTGTTTCATATGTCGCCGGTGGCGATATTGCAAAGTTTTGCGGGAACGCCGACGTCGGTCACGGAAATCCGTACGGAGGAAAGAGAAAAGGGGATCGCGTTGTTTCGGGCAAACAGGCTCGGGGATGTTTCGCATCTGTATCTACGCGGAGAGCCGCCCGCATTTCGTTCGGCGAGTTATTGCGAAATTTACGACGGGGAAGGCAGGCATTAAAATAGAAAAAAGCGCCGCCGTTTTGGAAGCATTCAAAACAGCGGCGCTTTTTTGATTGACAAAGTGATAAAATTTTATGAAAAAATTTTATTTTACACTGAAATTTACTTTACTAATTTAGTGTAATAAAGTATAATATTCTTAAATCGGCAGGATGGCTGAATGCGCCGATACGAAAGAGACAAAAAAGCTGTGAAAACGGCGAAAAGGAGAGTAAAAAGATGAAAAAAATTTTGGCGGTATTGCTTGCAGTCTTGCTGACGATCGGCGGAATTGCGATGTTTTCCGGGTGTGATGATGGCGAGGACGTGATTAAAGTAGGGGTCACGCAATATCCGCCGATGGATTATATTGATGAAAAGACGAATAAATGGATAGGCTTTGATGCAGAACTCGCGGAAAAGGCATTTGGTGAACTTGGTTATACGGTAAAATTTGTGGAAATTGTTTGGGAAACGAAGATTATTTCATTACAGGCGGGAGAGATTGATGTAATCTGGAATGGGATGACGGTAACGGATGAGCTGAAAGAAAACATACTTTTATCGGAGCCGTACATGGTTAATCAACAGGTTCTTGTCATTCGAAAAGCGGACGAAAGTAAATACAAAACGCAGGCGGATCTTGCAAAGGCAGCAAAAATTGCTTTTGAAGGTGGGTCAGCGGCAGATAATATTCTCAGCGAAATGGAGGAACTTGAGGAAGATAGGCTTCTTTCCATGGAAAAACAAGCCGATACTTTCTTGGAGGTTAAATCTGGCTCTTCTGACGTTGCGGTGGTGGATATAGCGCTGGCGCAGAAAACGGTTGGACAGGGAGATTATATGGATCTCATGTATGTAAATGTTGGTTTTGCAAGCGAAGATTTTGCTGTTGGATTCCGTAAAGAGGATACTGAACTTTGCCAAAAAATCAATGATCTTTTGGCAAAGTATAAAGAAGACGGCACAATGGATGATCTTGGTGAAAAATACGGAGTATCTGTTTGATAGGTAAGAAAATCATGTTTTGGCAAGTAACGCTTAATCTTTTTGAAGGGTTCGGTGTCACATGTTTGATCTTTGCGGCAACGCTCGTATTTGCGTTGCCGCTTGGTTTGATATTGGCGTTTGGATCGATGTCGAAATTGAAAGTACTCAAGTCGGTGGTAAAAGTATTCGTTTGGATTATTCGCGGTACGCCACTTATGTTGCAGATTCTCGTTATTTATTATGGTCCGGCGCTCTTGTTCCATTGGGGATTTTTGGATAGGATCGTCGCCGTAATTGTGGCGTTTGTAATCAACTATGCTTGCTATTTTTCAGAGGTATATCGTGGTGGCATTGAAAGTATTTCCAAGGGCCAATATGAGGCGGGGCAAGTGTTGGGTATGACGAAGTCGCAGATATTTTTTAAAGTTGTTTTGCTTCAGGTAGTCAAGCGTATTGTGCCGCCCATGTCGAACGAAGTTATTACGCTCGTTAAAGATACCTCTTTAGCGCGCATTATCGTGGTGGAGGAGATTCTTAAAGTCGCATACGATTACACTGTACGTGGGTTGATTTGGCCGCTGTTCTATACTGCCGTTTATTATCTCTTTTTTGTCGGTGTGCTCACCCTTCTTTTTAATTTCATTGAAAAGAAACTAAATTATTTCCGGGTGTAATATGGCGTTTTTAGAAGTAAACAATTATCATAAAAAGTTTGGCGAGAACGAAGTATTGAAAGGTATTTCGTTTTCCTTGAACAAAGGCGAAATTCTTGCAGTGATCGGATCGTCGGGCGGCGGAAAGACGACGTTGTTGCGTTGTCTGAACTTTTTGGAAATACCGGACGAAGGGACTTTATTGTTAGACGGAAAGATGCTGTTTGATGCGTCGGAAAAGAAGAAAAATACGGATGCGCAGATACGGGAAAAGCGGTTGCATTTCGGCTTAGTGTTTCAGCAGTTCAATTTATTTCCGCAATATACGGTTTTCAAGAACATCACATTGGCAAGTACATTGTTAGCCAAGCAAAACATAAAGGAAAAGAAGCGTTCGTTCAAACAAGAATGCAAAGGTTTGCCGAAAGAGGAGAAAAAAGCCAGGAAAGCAGAACAGTCGAAAGTACTGGCAGAACTTACAGACGGCTTAAAAAAGCGGATAGAAGAGCGGGCGGAGCAATTGTTGGAAAGGGTAGGCTTGTCCGATAAAAGAGACGCATATCCTTACCAGCTGTCAGGCGGGCAGCAGCAGCGGGTAGCGATTGCGCGTGCTTTAGCGTTGGAGCCGGATATTTTGTGCTTTGATGAGCCGACGTCAGCGCTGGATCCGGAGCTTACGGGAGAAGTTTTGAAAGTAATCAAGGGACTGAAATCCTCGGAGAGCACCATGATCGTAGTTACGCATGAAATGGAGTTTGCGAAGAATGTAGCGGACCATGTTATCTTTATTTCGGACGGAATGATAGAAGAAGAGGGGACGCCCCGTGAAGTGTTTGAACATCCCAAGAGTGAAAAGACGCAGGCGTTTTTACGTAAATCTTTGGAGGAGAATTTCTGAGAGATGAAAGAGAGCGCACAAATGGAGGATATCCTGTATCGTACCATACTGAATTGTGAAACGAAAGAAGATTGTGCGGCATTGCTTGGTGATTTGTGTACATATCAGGAAATAGAAAAGATGGCGCAGCGAGCTGCGGCGGCGAAGTTGTTGGCAGAAGGAAAAACGTATCTGGAAATTATTGAAGAGACGGGAATTTCCTCGGCGACATTATCGCGGGTATCCAAAGAATACCGGCATGGCAGGGGCGGATACGCTAAATTTTTACCCAAAGACTGAATGAGCGGGCACTGGAAAGGTGCCTGCTTTTTTTCTGAAAAAATATACGTTTTGCAAATTTATGCAAAAAACTTGCAAGTTTATGCGGAATGTGATACAATAAACTTTAAGGTTATAGGGAATGATTCATTGAGGTGAAAGAATGTTTAGTCCTGAAATAGAAACGATGTCGAGGAAAGAGATCCGAGACATGCAGTTGGAGCGATTGAAGCACATTGTGGCGTATGCGTATGAACGTGTTCCGATGTATAAAGAGCGGTTTGATAAAATCGGATTAAAGCCGGAGCATATCAAGACGCTCAAAGATATAGAAAACATTCCGTATACGACGAAAGATGATTTACGTGATCATTATCCGTTCGGGCTTTTTGCCGTACCGATGAAGCAGATTGTCCGTCTGCATGCATCGAGCGGAACGACGGGGAAGCCGATCGTTGGGGGATATACACGCAAAGATCTCGATAATTGGGCGACCTGTATAGCGCGTATTCTCGTAGCGGCGGGAGCGAGCGATGAAGATATTTTTCATGTCGCGTTCGGTTACGGATTATTTACGGGCGGATTCGGTCTGCATTACGGAATTGAAAAATTGGGGGCAACGGTCGTACCTGTTTCTTCGGGAAATACGGAAAGGCAGATCATGTTGCTCAAAGACTTTGGCGCGACGGCGTTGATTGCAACGCCGAGTTACGCGATGTATCTTGCGGAGACGGCAAAGAAGATGGGCGTTTTGCAGGATCTGAAACTTCGGTTGGTGTGTATGGGGGCGGAAGCGTCCACGGCCGAAACGCACACGGCACTGCAGAATCTTTTAGGCGCTTTTCCTACGGAGAACTACGGTCTTACAGAAGTAGGCGGACCAGGTGTCTCGGGGGAATGTCGGGAAAAGGCCGGAATGCATATCAATGAAGACATGTTTTATTCGGAGATAGCCGATATTGAGCACAATAAAGTTTTGAACGAAGGGGAAAAGGGCGAACTTCTCATAACGACGCTGACGAAAGAAGGAATGCCGATTTTGCGTTATCGTACCAAGGACATTACCTCTTTGACGTATGAACCTTGTAAATGCGGGCGTACGTTGGCGCGCATGGCGCGTGTTGTCGGAAGAACGGACGATATGCTGATCATACGCGGAGTGAACGTGTTCCCGTCGCAGATTGAGAGTGTATTGATGGGGATGAAGGAACTCGGCAAGACGTATGAGATTGTTGTTGACCGAGTTAATTATATGGACACGATTGAAGTTCGGGTAGAAGTGGATGACGCAGGGCTTCTGACCGATTACGGGAAACTGGAAGAGCTAGTTGCAAAGATCAAGCACGCGCTTCGCGTGGTTTTGCAGATCGATGTAAAGGTGAAATTGGTAGAACCGTTCTCTATACAGCGTGCAGAAGGGAAAGTGAAGCGAGTAAAAGACTTGCGCAACCTGTCTAAATAAAATAAAAAAAATCGAAAACGAAAAGGTTAGGTTATACAGAATGAAAAAGTTACTTTTAGGTGATTTTGCCGTAGCAAGAGGAGCATGGGAAGCAGGCGTAAAGGTAGCAGCGGCTTATCCGGGAACTCCTTCGACGGAGATAACGGAAGAACTGGCAAGGTACAACGAAGTATACAGCGAATGGTCTCCCAACGAAAAAGTTGCGTTGGAAGTAGGGATCGGTGCGTCTATACGAGGTGCGCGAACGATCGTATCGATGAAACATGTGGGGCTGAACGTGGCATGCGATCCGCTTTTTACTGCGTCATATACGGGAGTAAACGGGGGACTGGTCATTGCGGTGGCGGATGACCCTTCGGTGTTTTCGTCGCAAAACGAGCAGGATACGCGGCTTACGGCGGTGAGTGCGCAGGTACCGGTATTGGAGCCTTCGGACAGTCAGGAAGCGAAAGATTTTGCGATGCTGGCGTTTGAAATGTCAGAAAAATACGATACGCCCGTAATTTTGCGTGTGACCACGCGCGTGGCGCATTCGCAGAGCCTTGTGGAACTTGGCGAACGCCGTGAAGAAGCGGTAAAAGCCTATGAAAAAAATATTGCAAAGTATGTGATGATGCCTGCAAATGCGCGGGTCAAACATGTGGTTGTCGAAGAGCGCATGAAGAAGATGTCCGACGATGCGAATACGTTGCCGATCAACAGAATCGAGGCGGGCAGCAAGGAACTCGGAATCATCTGTTCGGGCGGCGTCTATCAGTATGTAAAAGAGGCATTGCCGGAAGCGAGCGTGCTGAAATTAGGTATGGTATATCCTTTGCCGTATGATATGATTGCAAAATTTGCGGCGAGCGTAAAGCGTTGCGTTGTTGCGGAAGAGTTGGCGCCGCATCTTGAAAACCTGATCAAGGCGCACGGCATACAAGTGGAAGGGAAAAATTTGTTCCCGCTTTGCGGAGAATTTTCTGCAAACCTTATTCGCGAAAAAATCCTCGGGGAGAAAAAGGAGGCTGTGCCTGCAAGCGTGCCGGCCCGTCCGCCCGTTCTTTGCGCGGGATGTCCGCATCGGGGTGTCTTTTATACCTTGTCAAAACTGAAACTGAATGTATTAGGTGATATAGGCTGCTATACATTGGGAGCGGTGCCTCCGCTCGGTTCGATGGACGCCGTTGTATGTATGGGAGCGAGCATCGGAATGGCGATCGGATTTGATAAAGCGGATCCGGATTCGCACAAAAAAACGGTTGCAGTCATCGGAGATTCCACCTTTATCCATAGCGGTATCACGGGGCTTGTCGATGCGGTATACAATAAAGCGAAAATTACGGTGATCATTTTGGATAACCGGACAACAGGTATGACGGGACATCAGAATCATCCGGCCACAGGTAAGACGATCAAAAACGAGCCCACGTATGAACTGAATCTGGAAGACGTATGCCGTGCAGTCGGGGTGAAGGATGTTGTAACGGTCAACCCGGGCAATCTTTCCGAGACTGAGCAGGCGGTGAAAAATGCGCTTGCGAACGAAGATGTTTCTGTCATTATAGCGAAAAAGCCTTGCGTGCTTTTGACAAAGAAGCTGTACAACGGATTCCATGTCAATGAAAATTGTAAAAAGTGCAAAGCTTGTTTGAAACTGGGGTGTCCTGCGATTGTGAATGGCAAGGACGGAATTACCATAGATGTGTCGCTCTGTACGGAATGCGGTTTGTGTCAGAGTGTCTGCAAATTCAACGCAATCGAAGGGGAGGCGAAATAATATGGATATACTGATCGTGGGAGTCGGCGGACAAGGAACATTGTTGGCGAGCCGAGTACTCGGGAAATACGCACTGGATAAAGGTTATGATGTAAAACTGAGCGAGGTGCACGGCATGGCGCAGCGCGGCGGTTCGGTCATGACGTATGTGCGGATCGGCGAAAAGATAGCATCGCCGCTGATAGACGAAGGATGTGCCGATTTCATACTGGCATTTGAAAAGCTGGAAGCGCTTCGTTATGCGCATTATCTGAAAAAAGGTGGCGAAATTCTGTATTCGACGCAGGAGATCATGCCGATGCCCGTAGTGACGGGGGCGGCGGAATATCCGCAAGGAATTGAAAACAGGTTACACGGAACGGGAATCGATGCGCTTTCATTGGCTTTGAAAGCGGGCAATTCCAAAGCGGCGAATTCTGTCATGTTGGGAGCGCTCTGTAAAAAGCTTAATTTTGATCGCGAAGTATTTGAAGCGGCGTTGATTGCAAGTATTCCGCAAAAGACAATTGAAATGAACAAAGAGGCGTTTGAACTCGGGTTTGCGGCCGTTTGATTGGGAGAAAATTTATGAAAGGAAAACTGAAAGATTACATCTATCAACCGGAGTATGAATGTTTGTCGCGCTCGGAAATGGAAAATTTGCAGAGCGAGCGGCTGCGGAAAACGGTAGAACATGTTTATCAGAATTGCGCTCCGTATCGAGCCAAAATGGACGAATTTAAAATCAAGCCTTCGGATATAAAATCGGTGTCGGACTTAGCGAAATTGCCTTTTACGGTCAAGCATGATCTTCGTTCGGCGTATCCGTTCGGATTTTTTTCGGCCCCGCAGAGCGAAATTGTAGAATTGCACGCTTCGAGCGGAACGACGGGAAAACTGACGGTAGTCGGGTATACTCGTAACGATATAGAGGTGTGGTCGGAGATTGCGGCACGTTCGTTGGCGATGGCGGGCGTCACAAAAGAATCTGTTGTTCATGTTGCGTACGGATACGGCTTGTTTACAGGCGGATTGGGTGCGCATTACGGGGCACAGAAAATCGGGGCAAGCACGGTACCTGCAAGCGCGGGCAATACCATTCGCCAGTTGACTTTGTTGCGGGATTTTGGGGCTACGCATCTTTGTTGTACGCCGTCCTATGCAATTTTTCTCGGAACGGAGATCCAAAAAGCCGGGATGGACATTAAAGATTTCAATCTTATGGGCGGTGCTTTCGGAGCGGAACCCTGGACATATCAGATGCGTGAAGAGATAGAGCGGCTCTTGAACATCGATGCGTTGGATATATACGGTCTTTCCGAGATCAGCGGGCCGGGTGTTTCCATGGAATGTATGCAGAAGCATGGATGCCATGTGCAGGAAGATCATTTTATCCCTGAAATCATCGATCCCGAGACGTTGGAACCGTTGCCGTTCGGAAGTGAGGGTGAGTTGGTGTTTACGACGATCACAAAGACAGGTCAACCGTTGATCCGTTACCGTACGCGGGATCTGTGTACATTGACGGCCGGAAAATGCGCATGCGGCAGAACGACGGTAAAGATGGGCAAGGTAAAAGGTCGTTCGGATGATATGCTGATCATCCGAGGCGTGAACGTATTCCCTTCTCAGATCGAAGCTGCAATTATGAACGTTGCGGGGGTGTCGCCGCATTATATGATTTATGTTGATCGGATCAATAATCTTGATGTAATGGAAATCGATATTGAATTGGCAGGAAATCTTACGCCGGATCGCGTATCGGACATCGAATCGATCAAGAAGAAGGTGGAGACGGAAGTCAATTCCTATATCGGATTGAGCGCGAAGATCAAATTATGTGAAAGCGGATCGATACAGCGCAGTGAAGGCAAAGCGGTACGTGTCATTGACAGGCGCGAATAATTATGGATAAGGAGGAACAGAATATGTTGGTGAAACAGCTTTCCGTATTTATGGAGAATCGACCGGGCAGGCTTTATAAACTGACGCATGCTTTGGGAAAAGAAGGAATTGATTTTGTCACGTTGTCGATTGCAGACACGAAGGATTTCGGGATCGTGCGTTTTATCGCGCGGGACAATG
>CASEFE010000001.1 GCA_949287105.1 uncultured Bacillota bacterium | reverse complement strand
GTCTTTGATGCAAGTTCCTTTGACTTCCGTCTTGAAATTCAACGTCACGTTTGTAGGTGAAAATACCGAATTGTTGACCACAAGAAGTGCTGTCTGCCCCTGATAATTGAAACAACCGACAAGTACATGCGTCAGTGTGGAACTCACACTTTTCAGATGGTTGAATTCCTTCAAGACATCGTTCGGCATGACCGGCGCCGCCGGATTGCCGCCTGTCGTCTCCATCACCCCTTTCCATGCCGATTTCATCAATACGTCATCCATCAGCGATACGTTTTTCAACGCATTTTTGACACAATCGTAATAGGGCGTAACATTCCCGTGCGAATCGATCGCCGTCGAGAAAATTCCCGCCTTTTCATTGGCAAGAAAATCGGTCGGCGTAAAGAACGTAAAGAGCTGCAAAGACTTACAACCGTATGCGAGTGAAACATTGATATGCCATGCTGTCTCCTCTTCCGTCGGCAACTTCACCGTCGCATCATACGTCGAAGCCTGAATAAAGTTCCAAAAAGCAATATTGTTTTCTTTGGCAATATTCGTCACCGTGGAAATGTTTCGGATACAGGACGGCGAAACCCCCGATACCTCGATCGGATAGTTGTCAAAGCTTATGTATTTCGGTTTGACCTGACGGATAAATTCACGGCAATAATAATCGTATCCTTCCCCAAGGACGTGTTCATCCGTCACCTTGTCATACTTCAAAAACCAAGGTGCACTCTCCAACATGGCGCCGTCCGCCCGATCGCCGAGCAGATTGTGATAGATGATTTTATCCGGAAATGCCTCTTCAAAAATCCGTGTCGCCGCCGCCAGCCCCGGGAAACATTTTACACCCACTTCGTCGGAAAATTTAATTCCCGCAAAGGCCGGATAGTCGATATAGGTATTGATGGTTTCCAGAAAACTGTTTTTGATATTGGCCTTTTCCTGCTCCGTATAATCGTCATAGCAGACGATCCCGTCTTCCGTGTCACGATAAAAACCGAATCCGCCCGTATGCAAAAGATACGCCATGCCGTACTTTTCACACAATTCCAGATTGCGGATGATCTCTTCGCCCGTCTCATTGTGTCCGTACACAAAATTGATGCCCGCATCCTTCATAAGCTGATAGTATTCTTCCGTCACCAATGAATCGACAGGCGTAAATCCGTCCGAATGCGCCGGTGTGGGAGAATTGTAAACAGATACCGGCATAACCGTTTCCCCCAACTGCGGCACCACAAGCGCATCAGAACTTTCCGGTTCCATACGGTATTGCCCTGTCTTGATGCTCTCTTCGTTCCCACACGCAACCGCACTGAATATCGTACACACCATCAACAGGCATAGCAAAAGCGAGATACCTTTTTTCATTTTCATTTTCTCCCTTCTCCTTTTCTCAGCTTAAATTGTTCGCTTGCTCATAAAGTTTTATATCGTTTTCTACCGTCTCCAAAGCCTTCTGCACACCCGCCTTTATAGTATTGTAAAGCAAATCCGGCGTTATTCCGCCCGTAAGCAGTTTGACATAATAGTCGGCAGGAGCGCCCGCCATATGGTTCATGATCCCGTATTTGACCGCCTTGTTGGGATAATTCCCTACGATCGAAACCGAATTGTTGCCAATATCCAAGCAGATGCTTACAAAAGAGCTCAATTTATATTCGGCAACCTTATCTGCACCAAATTCATACTGATACGGCATCCAGGAACCCGCATATCCCGAAAAATATTCCAAAGCCTCATCAGTGACCAGATATTTTATAAATTCAATAGCTTCCGTTTTATTCTTTGCCGCTTTGGGAACAACCGCATTGACGTTGCCGATGTTGCTGAAATTCACGCGTCTGAAATAAATATAGTCAGCCGCCGCATCCTCCTGCGGGATCACGCTCGGGTCTACTTCCGCTCTTTCCACCTTCACATACTTTGCTTCCGCCTCTGCTACGGCCTCTGCATTTGTCTTATCCACACCCGCAAATACTTCGGAGGACGGCGTCGCTTTCGCAATCACCTTTTTTGTATTTAAGTCGCAAATCAGAGGCGCTTGCATGAATCCGATATCTTCCGAATCCATGATATTGCCGATTTCCAGCCAGCTCCAATCGCCGCAAGGCGTCATCATCGCTTTCTGCTGCCCGAATGCGGCAAGCGTAAGCGTGTGCGAAGAAGACGAAGTTACGCTTTCTCCGAACGTTGCAAGATTCTCAAAGACAACCTTATAATAATTTTCATAGTTGACTACGTTTTCTTCAATATTGTCGAGATTGTAGAACGAATAAAACGCGTCTTCCCCCAAAAGCTGCATCCAGAACGGCTGTTCCATGTATTTCCAATATTCCGTCGCCATCGAAGGATAAATAAAGGAATAAATATCGTTATTTTTGGATCCGTCCGTGTTCCGTTGAAGACCTGCGATATCGTCCACCAGATCCCACATTTCCGCCATCGTTTGAGGAACATTCAGTTTATATTCTTCGAACAGTGCTTTGTTATACAAAAGTCCCGTCGAGCTGCCGTAAATCGGCACACCCCAATATTTTCCGTTGTTGTTGTAACGCTCTTCGATGACCGGAAACTTTACTTTGTCTTTCACTTTCATCTTCCCCGTCGGCGATACAGCACTCTCTACCTCGGCTTCCCAGACGGGCGTTAAATCTTCCAGACGTCCTTTCTCCCCGTTGATGTCAAATGAAAATTCCGGAACGATCGCCATATCGGGAAGTACAATATCCGTCGCCGTGACAGACTGCTCCAACAAAGTCGCAAACGTCATGGAAATATTGCTGTCGGGCACCACCTGCACATAGAAGTTGTATTCTCCGTTCTGCGCCCTCTGATTGAATCTCTTGGCGATCTTATCCATAAAATTCGTGCCGTATCCCGACTGATAATACTTCACCGTGATCGTCTTTTTGTCGTTCGGCGTTTGATTGACAACCGTTCCGCCGCATCCCGCAAACATAGTAAGCGACATCAAAAGACTGCATATGCAAAAAATCCATTTTTTCATAACTTTCCTCCTTTTTATAACCTAATATAAAATATAGCTATTCAATGTAATTTTTCGGATTCTTAATCCGAAAAAAGGCTTGCTTTTTTTATTTCTTTTATCAGCCTTTCAAGCCGCCCGTGTACACAGTAGACAGAATCCGTTTGCTGAATGCCAAGAAAAATACCAGCGGCACCGACAAACTCAAAAAGATCGCAGCAAACAGCATAGACCAGTTGCTCGTGACCGTCGCCTGTTCCTGAATCATATACACGCCGTATGCGATCATCGGTTTGGACGGCAAATACAGATAGTTCGTCATCCAGTCGTTCCAGTTGGCTATAAATCCATTGACCAAGAAAGTAAACAGGATCGGAAATACCTGCGGCAACATGATATGCAAAAATACCCGAAGGTCAGACGCACCGTCTATAAACGCGGCTTCCGCATATTCCCAGGATACACCTTTGAAAAATCCGTAATAGAACAAGAATCCGCCAAACGTATTGATCGACAAAAACAATACGCCTCCGACCGTATCATACAAATTCAGGCTGTGAATAAACTCAAACACCGCCGATACGCCGCCGTAAAACGGAATTCCGCAGAACACAACTCCGTAATAAAAGAAAAATTTTGAACCGAGGAATTTATATTTCGCACAGCAATACGCACTGCATATCGGACAAACCATGCCGATCAGCGTCCGCGCGATCGTCATAAACACCGTATTCCCGACCATATCGAATATTCCGAATTGACGGGTTATACCGCTGCTGTCCGTCGCCAGCACCTTCGTGTTCAGCGCCGCGACATAGTTGATAAAATCCATTTTGTCCGGCAAAACAAAAATCTGTCCGATCTTGGAGAAAAATTCCCGCGCTTCCATCAGCGAACAGGAAAACGCCCACAAAAACGGATACATCAGCAAGATCGTGTATACGACCATCACAGCAAAGGCGATCCAGTATGAAATATATTGACTGATCGTCGTCGTCCTCTTATCTCGTTTCCAAGCCATCTCTTTATCCCCCCTCAATAAGACACATCCGGCAAAAATCTGTCAAAGAACCAACGCGTCAGCATCACCAGCGGTATGGCTATCACCGTAAATACAAAACCTCTGCCTGCCGCCTCATAGTACCGACCTGTACGCGCACCTTCCGTCACAAGATATGCCACCGTGTAGATATTCGATTGAGCAGGATCCGTCAAAAGAATCACTTCCGTGTATAACGAGAAACCGGCCATCACGTTCGATAAAAACATAACCGACAGAATCGGCGAAATCAAAGGCACCACAAATCGAACAAGCTCCGTCGGATTGGACGCCCCGTCCAACTGCACCGATTCGAGTATGGACGCAGGGACTTTCAGCATCGAAGCCGTGATCAAGACCGTCGACGACCCGAGCGTCAGCCAGAATATGTATACATAGATCATCAGCATCCCTGTCGACGGTGCAAAAAACAACCCCTGCATCGGTATATTCCATCCCCATTCACGCATCGCATAAGTGATCGGCCCGATCGTATTGTCGAACATAAAATTGAATACCAGTGTCGTAACGACCGACGACAACAGCGTCGGCAAGTAAAACAAGATCCGAAATACCTTCGTTGCCGGGATCTTTTTCATAAAAAAGTACGACATCACAACTTCAATCGGTATTCCGATAAAGTTGAAGATAATTGCCACTCCGAAAATGTTCTGAATCGCAATTCCCGTCATGGAATTCCAAGACACTGCCTCCGACAGCGCACGCGATACCCAATAAAAACCGAATCCCGTGCCGTATTGATCGGAAAACATCATCCGGATCGTCGACGCTTTCAGATATAAATCGTAACAGATCCCGTGCAAAACCGGTATCAGCATCATGCCGAACAAAAACAGCTTCGTCTTTAACGGACGTTTGTTCTTCTTGGGTTTTACGATCGGAATCTCCGTCGCTTCCTGCTCCTGATTGGCGTTCGATACACTATTCAACTTTTTTATTCCCCCCTTAAATCAAATATAGCTATTAAATGTAGTTTTTTCGGATTTTTAATCCGAAAAAAGGCATGCCTTTTTTCGATTTTTTTTCGTCAGCCTTTCAAGCGTCTTTACAAAATTTTAATTGCCGCAACCTGCAAAGGCCCGATTTCCAGCTCCGTCTTTCCTTCCGCCGTGAGCATTTCGTTCTTTTGCATATACGGATCTTTACAAATGCAAATCTTTTCTCCGCGTTTTGTTCCCACCAGAATCTTTTGCGGTTCGTTCTGGAAGTTGACAAAAATTTGTGTCATTCCTTCTTCCGTCGCATAAGCGGAACTCATTACGGAAGGATAATATATAGTGTCGCTCTTCTTCGTCGGGTTATCCGGCGTCGCATACAGCGGATATTCTCCTTCATAGCACTCCACCGCATATTTCCCGCACTCCACTTCGCGCGGCTTCACCATCCGTCCGAAGAATAATTCTTCCCGCAGACCGTTTTTACGCCAAGTATTCAGTTCTTTCAAAAATGCCGCGTAACTCTCTTGATCCGGTCCGGGCGTCTCCCAAGGCGTACCCCAGTCCCATGTAAATTCGCCTTCTCCCTTCAACGTAACCGTCATTGCGTTTCCGTTTACAAAAAATTGCGCCGTCCGGAAGAATATATGCTGCGGGTTGTATCCTTGATACAGATACATGCAAGTACTGTTCTGATTGCCCATAAAATTCGATATATACTCGTGGTATACATAATCATAGGCCGGAACCGGATATCCGATCGCATATCCCTGATAGTTCCTGCAATCGTTGAAATACAATTTGCCGATGTACGGCTCTGCCGCACTTCCTTCGCAGCCGATCGTCACATCGCGACCTGCGTCTTTTACCTCTTTTTCAAGTTCATCCAGCAATGTACACATGTCGCGCACCATCCAGTTCCCGGGCGTCGAAGGATGACCGTGGCTTTGCGAATAACAGATGCAGGGACTTCCCCCGATGTTCTGATCAAATAACTGAACATAATCCGCTTTACAGCCCGTAATCATTTTATTGAGTTCATCGCGCATGATCTTGCGCGCTTTTTCCGTATGTACGCACATGTCATAGCCGAGACGGATCACACCGTTACAGATATATCCGTACGGAAGGCTCTGATCGGGAGCCAGACACATCGCTTCGCGCATGCCTTCCTTCTCAAAGAACTCTTCACGGTTATAATCGATCAGAGAACTCTTCTGCGTCCAACCCATTCCGCTGCAATAAAGCCCCAACAACATGCCTTTTTCATGCAGGATCCGATCAAATTCCTGAAAATTTTTCAGATCTCCGAACGGAGGCCATACAAAGGGCGGCGCCCACGGCGCTGTTCCTTCCCAATGGCACAGCATCGCCATCAGCTTTGAATCCGTTGCCTTTGCAAGGCGTTCCAGATACGGCACCGCATTCGTGTAAGGGTAATAACATTCGTTGACAGACATATCTCCCGTGTCCCGATGACCGCGGATCGGATATACCACCACGATCGGCGATTCAAAGACCCATTCCGGCAACGCCTTGTTATCTTTCGTGCGCGTCAGCGAAAAACTTTCTTCCGCAAATTTCCGATACCGTTCGGCTGCGTCATGCCAGTCCCCTGCAAATACCGCCGTCACATACTCAAACCCATATTCGTATTCTTCCTCTTCCGTACCGGGGAAAAGTTTGTTGACAAACCGGATCGCGCCTTCCCATTCATAACAATCCAGACATTTCAAGCCGCATTCCGCATCATGAGCACCGAAATACAGCCCCTCGCCGCCGCCGTAAACCGCCATGAACTGCAATGTCGCACAAGAAGGATACATTCCTTCCCATCCCTTCGTCGGGTATTCCATTTCACGATAGGGAAAATACCTCTGCCGCCGTGAAAATCCGTCCAGCTCCACGCCGTCAAACATCGGAAGAAAGACGCGAAAATCATTTTCTTTCCCAAACCTGTTTTCCGCCGTTATCGCGCAAAAATCAACCCAGTCCACAAATTTTTCCGTCTTGTTTTTCCAGAAAAGCTTCCAACGGATCTCCGAAGACTCGTCCGAAAAATGAAGCCTGACACATAGCGAAAAATCCTTCGCAAACTGAAAATCCATCCGGATCTCCTCATCGGATGTGCGGCACACCGTCACGCTTTTAGCATGATCGGAGTCCAATCTTTCACGATTTCCGTCTTTCCCTGTCAGGCATACTTCAAAAAGCGGAGGCAATACTCCTCTCGCTATAAATTCCCGCCCATTTCCATTGCGATAAGAGAGAATTTTTCCGCTTGTTTCACAAAGCTCCAGCGTATAAAAACGATTCGAAATTTTCATACTTTTTTCCTCTTTTTTCAAATCGTATATCATCATAGCACAACTCCTCCGACAATTCTTGCTATTATTTTTGAAAAAGTAGCTATTTTTTTTAATTATTTCCTTTATTTTTTTCGATAACACAAAAAAATTTTCTATAAATTCCTTTATTTATTATATAAAATAAACAAATTTTTTTAAATTTAACATTTTTTTAATTTGCAAATAAACGTGATTTTTTATGAAACGGTTTTAAATTTTTATGCCGAAAAACATAAAATAAGCCTTTGGAAATTCCTTTTTGAAGCTTGTATGACAAAACAAAAAAATAAAAAAATCGCGCAGATTTTTTCCGCGCGATTTTATGTCCGCCAAATTAAAGTTAAATTTTTTTTAAGCCGGATTTACGCCCATGCAAACCGTTCGTTTGCCTATAAATTAAAAACTTTTTGTGCTTTGCCTTTATTTATTCCTTTTTCATGTATGCAAGGCGCTCTTTCCGCCGTCTGCGGATCCGACCTGCAAAATCGGTAATGTTCATCCCCAATCCCAAAATGATCCACGTATAATACAGAATAAACCGCCAAAAGAGTACATACCAGAACAAAATATTTTCCGTCATTGTGGCAAAAGCCGCCATAAAGATCATCTCGATCGCTCCGGAATTTCCGGGTGTGGGCACAAACGTCGCCGCGTACGTTGCATACATCGCAAGAATCACTACGGCAAAAAACAATTGGCTTCCCTGCATCCCCGCAACATCGCCGCCCACCATCGCGAGCAATACAAGATACGGAAATACTAATTCAATGATCGGTTCTCCCAGGCACAACAAAAATAACAGGAAAAACGACAATGGCTTTTTGTAGAAGAATTGCGAAAAAATTGAAAAATCATCGACCCACTGGCGCACCTTTGCTTCCAGTTTCTGCGGATTGCGTATAATGCGGATTTTATGCAAAATCTTTACACACAGATTGACTATCCATGCCACCGGTTTCGGCAAAAAGACCACCAAGGTCACAAATACCGGTATAAACGCATTGATACCGAATCCGATCCAGCCGCAAATCAGTATAACTTTCCGCGTTGCGTCATTTGAAATCAAATCTCCCAGCTGATTTACACCAAACCCCATCACCAATGCCGCGACCAACGTAAAACCAAGCATATGCACGCCGTACTTGACCATCGCGATCGATGCGCCCTTCGCCGTAGATACCCCTTCTTTGTAGAGATAATAGATCTGCATGGGTTGTCCGCCCGTAGAAAAAGGCGTGATGCATTCGTAATATTTTCCGATCAACGCTGTTTTCATGTCTTTTTTGAAACCCAGACTGCAACCGTTGCATTTTCCCAGCAGCGTGAATTTCAAAGATTCCATGATAAACATCACGACAAACAATACATATGCCAACAGAATATACCACCAGTTCATTCCCGAAAGCATTTCGTAAAACGTCGCCGTGTCCCCTTTCAGAAGAGCATCGCTCAGCTTCCACAACGCATAGACAACGCAGCCGATGATGATCAGCGACAAAATAAATCCAAACCGGTTTCTTTTGCGCTGCTTTTGGATTTTGCTCTCGTCGAATTGTTCGGCTTTGTCCTGTTCGTTTGCGTTCGGAGCATCTGTTTTTTGTTCTATGGTATCGATTTGCGTATCTTCTTCGGCAATCGTTGTTTTTGATTCCTCTTTGTTCTCAGGGCTTAATTTCAGAGAGTTTTCTCCCGCGGAATCGTCCGCCGATAATTTCGGTTCCTGTGCGGATAATTCTGCCTCCGTATCGATACCGGAAAGCTCTTTCTCTCTTTTTTCCTTGTTCTCTTCCATACACCATCCTTGAAGAATCGTAGTAATCTCTCTGATATTCTAACATATTCGCGCTGTTTTTCCTATCGTTTGCGCATATAATCGGGAAAAAACTTTTTTCTTTGAAAAAGCAGCCTGTTTTTATCCCTGTTTTTGGAATATGCCATAAACCCAAGAAAGGCGGCCGCACAGAGCGGAACGGCTGCCATTACAAAAAAACATTGCCGAATCGATGCACTTTGCGCAATTGCACCGCCTGCCGACGGAAGGATCGCCGCCCCGATATCCTGCGATACCGCAAGTGACGCAAGCATCCAGCCGCCCGCATGCGGCAGGCTTTCACTCGCGGCCGTCATCGCTCCGGGAGACAGAATCCCGACAAAAAATCCGCAAGCGGCGGCACAGCAAAGCGCCGCAGCCGCAGACGTGAGCATACTTGCAAGAAAATACATACCTGCCGTACAGACGGCTCCGAAAATAAGAGCGCCAAAAGCAACTTCGCTTCTTTTTCTTTGGCGCAATTCATAAAATGCTCCGCCCATACCCAGACAGACCGCAAACAATGCTCCCCCGAGCAACGCGCCCCATTCCTCGCCGAATGATTCCGCCGCAAACGTAGCTACCCACTGATTCATTACCGCTTCGGCGCCATACCCGAAAAAGACCGCCGCCACCGCAAACAGATAAAAAGGCTTAAACGCCGCACGCACCGATTCGCGCTTTTGCCGTTGCGGAAACCGAAGGCCGATCAAAGATATTCCTACCCCCGCCGGCACGATCGCCAGAAATAAGATAAGAACGTTCCAACGCGCAGTTCCGAACAGCGTGATAAAAACAAACAAAACACACGCCAAAACTACTTGCGCCCACGCATACACCGTATGCAGCAATACGATCGAAACGCCCCCTTTCCCCTCGGGAAGCGAATCGGCGACATTTGAAAGCACAACCTCCAGCATTCCGCCCGCAAACGCAAAGACGATGGTGGCAACTACCATTCCGAAATACAATGTCTGCCCGAAAAATAAAAAGGGCGAAACCCCGTAAAATACAAGCCCCGCACAACTCAACCCGGACGCAATCCAAACCAAAATTTTGCACGGAACGCGATCGATCAAAAATAACAACACAACGTCGGCAAGCATCTGCGCACCGAATCCGACCGCAGTCAAAATTCCGAACTGTATGTATGTAAGCCCGTAAAGCCGCATGAACGGCACGAACAAAAGAGCGGTCACATTGCTGATAACCGCCTGATTCACAATGCCCGCGATACAGGTACGCGATATTCTTCTCGTATTTCTTTCGTTCATGCTATTTTCCGCCGTAAACTTTTTCGTTATCATTCTATGCCGCAAATCGTTTACGGGTTCGGCAATGCTTGACAAATCCCAAAAAAAATGCTACTGTTTGAACATGGACAAACTGGAAGTTATTCTTGAAAAGTATTCGTTTCGCCCCATCGGCGAACAAAACCCGAAAATAAAACAAGTGCGTGCCATCAGCTCCAACACCAAGCCGAATCCGCACAAACTTTTTATTGCCGAAGGGATCTGGATCCTCTCGATGTGCGAAAAATTTCATACGCCAATCGACACGCTCATCCTTTGCCCCGAACACATCCGTACCCCCGAAGCTGCGGCACTTGCCGAAAAAATTGCCGCGCGGGCAGGAGAATGTTATTCCGTTTCGGCAAAAACTTTTGAAAAAATTTCCGAAAGGGACAGGCCGGACGGCCTTTTGGCACTTGCACAGCTTCCCGTCCACGATTTGAAGGATTTTCATCCCGCAAACGATGCGGTTTTGCTCATTTTAGACGGCGTGGAGATACCCGGAAATGTAGGAACAATGCTTCGCATGGCGGACGGTGCCGGCGTCGACGGTATTTTTTTCTGCAACCGAAAAACCCGCATGACGCACCCGAAACTGATTAAGGGAAGCCAGGGAGCCATCCTCTCCGTTCCGTTTTTTGAATTTGAAAGCGTCGATGAATGCCGAACCTGGCTTAAAAAGAACGGTTTTACCGTCTATCTCGCCGACACGCGTGCCGAACTTTTTTATTACGATGAGCCTTTCGGCAGCAAAACGGCTCTGGTCATGGGAAGCGAACGCTACGGAATTTCCCGCGAATGGTATGACGGTACTTATAAAATGATCGCCATTCCGATGGAAGGCAGCTGCGATTCGCTCAATGTCGGGGTTGCCGCAACCGTTCTTGCCTACGAAGCGGTCAAGAAAAATAAATTTCTGCCCCGCGCAAAAAAACTGTGATAAAATTTTTGCTTAAAGTAAAATATCCAAACAAAATTATCACTGTAAAACAAAACGAATTTAAAATAGCTTAGGCGCCGCCGTACTTTTCGTACGGCGGCGCCTAAGCTATATCTGCGGTTTTTATCCGCAAAATTCAACTTAAAATCTTTGGCTTTTCAGCCAAAAAACATTTTTTGATAAACAACCGAATTTACGGTTTTTCAGATCGTTTTTTTCACGATTTCGGACGATAACGCGACAAAAAATCATGCCGTACGCCCTGCGTATCGTATTCGATCAATGTATCCACATGCACATTGTATGCGCTTCGGAATATATTGATATCTACGTTCGGATTATCTTTTTTCAGCTGTGCGATCAACCGTTTGACAACGACACGCTTAGAATCGTCCTCATATTGTTCGCTGCGTTCGGTAAATTTACAGGCGCATCGCAAAAAAGTCAGGTCGTTGTGAATTTTCCACCGTATAATGTCCTCTTCATGCACATAATACAGTGGCCGTATGAGCTGCATGGATTTATGATTCGTGCTCCATAATTTGGGCGGCATGCTCTGCATCTGCGCGGCATACAAAATTCCCATCAAAATCGTCTCGATCACATCGTCAAAATGATGACCAAGCGCAATTTTATTGCAACCCATCTGTTGGGCCTGTTCGTAAAGATAGCCGCGGCGCATGCGCGCGCAAAGATAACACGGATTTTTTTCCACTCCTTCCACCGCACCGAAAATAGGCGATTCGAAAATATGCACCGGAATGCCAAGCAAATCGGCATTCTTTTCGATCAGCGCACGATTCTTGGGAGAATAGCCCGGATCCATGACAAGAAATTCCAGTCCAAATTTCCTTTCTCCGTGTTTTTGCAGTTCCTGCATACATTTGGCAAGAAGCATCGAATCTTTGCCGCCCGACATACATACGGCAATGCGATCCCCTTCTTCCACCAGCTCGTATTCTTTGACAGCTTTGACAAACCGGCTCCAAATCTCCTTTCGATAGGTGGTAATGATGCTACGCTCTGTTTCAAGAAGACTCATATCAATTCAGAAAACAGGGAATTTGCGCAACTTTTATCCCCGTTTCCTCCTCCCAGCGCCGAATTTTTTCCCGCGTACAGTCGGTTTTTTTACCGCCTTGCACGCGCGAACATGAAATCAACTGTGCACCGCCGCGGATTCTTTTTGCGATCTCTTCAGCACCGCCCGCGATGAAAAACATTCCGTCATCTTCAAAAAACGAAGGCTCCCCCGAATCTTCCGAACAGGGCAAAAGACGTGCTGCACAGATTTCATACCGCGCAAATTTCTCCCCTTTTGTGTACTTTTCATACCCCGCCGCAATGTGCGACGCAACCGTTTCCGGCGTCACGTATGACGTATCTATGACCAGATCGTAATTTTCAAGATCCTTGATGTTGACCCCGTACAAATGCGAGTAACGAAGCATCTCGCTCTTACGGCGGTCGGAAACCGATTTTTCCGCTTCCTCCATAGATCCGAACCGCTCGCTTTCTCTGCCCGCATTCATGATCCGCTCGGCGGAAATGCGCGGATGCGCCATCATATAAACCGCAAACGAAGAAGGTACAAAATGCCACGCCATCCTTGAATCGATGATGAGCGATTTTTCTTCCCCTTCCAATGCCCGAAGCCCGTCGTCGATCATCCCGTCGATTTCCGGATGCGTTTCCATGTATTGGTTGAGAGCAAGCGTGGACATGCCCATTTCCATCGCGATTTTCCTTTGGATCGTACCCGTGGAATACACTTCGGCGCCAAACCGCTCCGCCAGAATTTTACCGACCGTAGATTTGCCGCTCCCGAGATCACCCGCCAAAGATATCTTCACATTTTTCATACGTCTTCGCCTTTTTTGAAAAAAATATGTTGCCATTGTATCATAAATTCTGCAAAAAGTAAATGAAAAACGCCCCTTTTGGGGCGTTTTGCGTTTTTCGGACAATTCCATCTTTCCGCAAAAGCATTGGTCGCAAAAGATCCGATCGTTGTCTGCGACTTCTTATGAAATGGCTTTGCCTTTCGTGCCTTTCTTAAAACAGCTCGTCATACAGCCGAATATTGGAAAAGCCGATTTTTTCTTCGCCTTGCTCGATCCGATGCACGATCAAAACGGTACGGTCATTGAAAGGCGTGTTCACACCGTATTTTCTGCCGCATGCACTCACTACACCGTTGATATAGTCGATCTCGCAAATTTTTCCGTTTCTCAAATCCTGCAACATACTCGATTCCAAAAGAGCATGCTTTTTCATCGCAAATGGTATCAGCTTGAATGAAATCCACTTTTTGATCGGATTGTTGTAATCAAATACTTTGACAATATCGTGTCCCTGCACCGGTTCAATGCGGATCCCTGCCGCCTTTGCCACTTCGATGCACTCTTTCATGATCCTCTGTGCCACTTTCCGCGAAGTGCGGATCTCCGCCACGTCGCCGAATGTGCCTCCCGTTACAGCGGAAAGCCCCGAAAATGCACTGTTGATCAAAAGTTTTGCCCAGCGCGCTCCGATAAAATTTTCTTCGATCGTCACTCTCCCCATACAGGAAAGAAGATCTTTTATCTCTTCTAAACGACTGCCTTTCCCGAATGCGCCGAGCGAAAACGTCAGCGCTTCTTTTTCCGAAGTCAGCTCGCTTACCCCTTCCCCGTGGAATGTTGCACCCCACGCAACGGCACATCCGTAAGTTCTGTCCGCCCCCACGATCTCCGCAAGAGCAGGTTCGGGTAAACCGTTCTGACAAGTGCAAAGCGCGCCGTCCGCTTTCAGATAGTCTTTCAGAAATTTCGCAATTTCCGTATTCTGCCGCTGTTTGGTCAGAAGCAGAATCACATCATATTTCTCCGTCATCTCCGAAGGCAGCAACGCGTTCACTTTCTGTGTAAATTCCGCTTTTCCGATGATCTTTGCACCATTTTTTTTCAACGCCGCAATGTGTGCCTCATTTCGGCTTATAAGATCAATATCAACTCCTGCCTTTGCTATATACGCACCGAGCACCGTGCCCATCGCTCCTGCACCATAAATCGCATACTTCATATGTTCAATCCTTCCGTTGCTTTTTATTTTACCATGTTTCCTGAAAATTTACCATATTCCCTGAAAAATGGATTGATCGCATACGCTCTCTTTGCCCTCAGCCGATCCAGCCGAACTGATACAAAAATAAAATCAAAACAACCGCCAGCTGCCAGAACAATCCGAAAAGATTCGCCGCCCAGAATGCGGCATGACGGGTTTTATGACGAAACAACGTCATCCCCAAAATTCCTCCCACCGCACCGCCGAGCAAAGATATTCCCAGCAGAACTTTTTCCGGAATGCGCCAAACCCCGCGCACCGCTTTCCTTTTATCGGCACCGTACAGAATCAACGCCGCCAATGACATAACGCCTAAAAAAATGCAAAATCCGATCATTCTTCTTTACCCGTCGGAAATCCCAAGCGCCCGAGCAAAGCCTGCACAGGCGATCCGTTATGCGCACACATTGTAAGATCGCTCAGCAATGGACGTTTTTTTCTATAAATGCCTTTCTGCAATATGAAATACCGTATCACTCGGTCAAACCTTTGAAAAAAACAGTTCCTGCATGATATCGATCCGCATATTTCCCCGGCCGCAACTTTGCGCGCACAAGATTTTCCATTGAAACAAAAATTCAAAGAATAAAACGCGCCCCGTAAGGCGCGCTCTCAGACAAATTTTACGGGATTGTGTGCATACAGAGTTCCGAGGAAGCTTCCTTCCAACGATTTCACAAAATCTGCCACAGCGCCCTGATTTTCAAAAATTTTCACGAGAGCAAACACAAGCAAAACAAGCAACAACACCGCCGCCACACTCGCCACCGCTCCGAGAGCACGGTTGACGATACGCATCGGCAATACGTCCGCCTGGAAAATTTGCGCGATAAAACGCACGACTATAATGCGCAAAATCTGCATGGCAAAAAACAAAACGATATAATACACGACCGTAGCAAGATGTATGGTGCCCAAAAAACTCCATGCTTCGCCCAACTTGGCGTTGAGCGCCGCTATCCAGTCGGCTACGGCCGGAATTCCCGCAATCATCCCTCCGAATGTGACACAGAGAAAGACAGACAGAATCATCCCGAAAATGCCGTGCGTAAAAAATTTGAGTACCCTGCCAAACCCGAGCGCCAGCCCGAGTCCGAACAGAACAATTGCAATGATCAGAGTGATCGAATCGATAGATGTCATCTTTCTCCCCCTTTCCCGCGCACATTTGCGGATACCTTACGGTTATATCCGAACAAAAGAAAAATTATACGCTTTTCACGGGATCAGAAGCCGTACAGGTCTTTGGTGCCGAAATCCGGTTCGCATGTCATGTTGACACCCAGTTTCCGCATGAATCCCTGGTCGTTTTCCGGCAAAATACAAGAAGAATGTGCATCGCACCCGCGCAACCGTACAAGCATATTCATCGCCTGTTCGGCAATCGGATTTGTAGCCGCACAGATGGAAAGCGCAGTCAAAACGTCGCCGAGGTTTAATTTTACTTTGTCTTCCCGCAATACGTCTTTTTTTAATTCGATCATCGGCGCAAGCACGACAGGGGATAAAAGAAGCATCTCATCCGAAATCCCCGACAATACCTTGACCGCATTGAGCACAACGCTCGCACAGGCCGACATCAGCTTATTCGATTTGCCCGTAACGAAGCTTCCGTTTTCCAACTGCAATGCTACGGCCGCACTTCCCGAACTTTCCGCTTTTTCCATGGCGGGTTTGACGCATGCCCGCTCCGATAACAGGATTTTATTTTCATTCATGATGAGCTGTATCCGCTCAAACGCATCGACGGATACGTTGCCCGTTTTATATTCACATGCCGTCTTGTAATACCGCCGTATGATTTCCTGACGCGCCGCAAACCGACAGGCTTCATCGTCAACGATCCCGTACCCTGCCATGTTTACGCCCATATCCGTCGGAGATTTGTAGATATTTTCATCGCCCGTGATCTTCGTCAAAATGGATTTTACGATCGGGAAACATTCGATATCGCGATTATAGTTGACGGTCGTGACTCCGTATGCTTCCAAATGATACGGATCGATCATGTTTACATCGCCAAGATCGGCCGTCGCCGCTTCGTATGCCACGTTCACAGGATGCCGCAAAGACAAATTCCAGATAGGAAAAGTTTCAAATTTTGCATATCCTGCACGCACGCCGCGCTTATACTCATGATATAACTGCGAAAGGCACGTAGCAAGTTTGCCGCTTCCCGGGCCGGGCGCCGTCACTACCACCAACGGTTTTGTCGTTTCAATATACGGATTGGCACCGTATCCTTCATCCGATACGATTATGTCCACTTCCGTAGGATACCCCTTTGTCTTGTGATGGATATACGTCTTCAATCCGTGATTTTTGAGTTTTGCTATGAACTTGTCCGCCGCCGGCTGGCCGAGATACTGTGTCACGACAACACTGTTCATATTCAGACCCAGCGAACGCAGTTTATCGATCTGCCGAAGCACATCCGTTCCGTAAGGGATACCGAAATCGGCACGGATTTTGTTGCGTTCAAGATCCGCCCCGCTGATCACAAAAATAATTTCCGACTGATCTTTGAGCTGCAAAAGCATCCTGCACTTCGCGTCGCTTTCAAAACCGGGCAATACACGGCAAGCGTGCATATCGTCAAACAATTTGCCGCCGAATTCAAGATACAGCTTATTGTCAAATTTGGAAATACGTTCCAAAATTTTTTCACTCTGCAACTTAATATACAAATCGTTGTCGAACCCTTTTTTCATCGGAAAAACCCTCTTTCGCAGAATTTCTTTGTTATTATACCACAGAACACGCCAGATTGCAACGGCCGCAAAGATTATTTTTTGTCACAAATAAAATTTTTGCGGCGGACTCATTTTCCGTCCGCCGCAAGCCTCAGCTTTTTTGATATTCTGCTTTGCCCTTTACCCTGCCTGCTATTTTATCGCCGCCATAATTTTTATTGGCGCGATTTTTTCAACCTTACAGTACAGATTCGCCCGATACATACGATTCGATTACACTCTTTGCTCCTTTTCCGGAAAACGAAGACGCCAGATCTTCCGCCCGCGCTTCCGCAAAGGAATATGTCTTATAATATTTCCGAAGCCCTGCCAAAAACCGCTTTTCTCCCATCGCCGCACGCAGCGAATCAAAAAGCATCATCCCTTTATTGTAGGATATTACCATGTACGCATATTCGCTCGGATAGGCGGACAAATGCCTGTGCATCGACGTGTCCGCATCCCCGAACAGCTGCGTCTCAACGTCAAAAAACATTTTATAAGCTTTTTGCGAACGTCCGATCAGCTCTGCATACGTCACGCCGCGTTCTTCATGCGCATCGTAAAACATTGCCGTGGAATATTCCGTCAGCCCTTCGTCCAGCCAGCCATCCGTCAGTTCGTTGTTTCCGACAACGCCGTACCACCACTGATGCGCCGTTTCATGCACCGCCGCGTATTCATAATTTTTCTCCGACAGCGCATCCGAAACCATCACAAGCCCCGGATATTCCATGCCCCCGTAACAAAACCCCGTCTGCACGACGCTGTACGTCGTGTACGGATATTTGCCGAACGTATCCGAAAAATAGGACACACAGTCGCTGAAAAGCTCCAGCCTTTCCTGCGGTTTTTCATCGTCATAATAGTAATACTGCAAATTGATCCCGTCTTGCTCTGTCTGCGCGACCGTATATTCCGTGCCGAGAACAATGGCAAAATCACGGGCGTTTTTCAATTTGTAAACAGATGTCTTTTTCCCCGCTGACAGCGTGGCGGACACACACTCTCCCGACGCCGCCACAACGTATTCTTCCCCCGCCGTAAACGTAACAGTATAATCGGCGCATTCACTGTAAAACGGATCACCGTATGCGTAATATTCGCATTCCACAAACGCACCGTCTTCATACACGCACAAAACGGGATAAAAATTGCCGAGATTGACCGAATGCTCCCCGATTCCCGTCCGATGATGAATGCGCGCAAGCCGCAATTCATATTCCAACTCGATCTTTGTGCTCTCCCCCGAAGGGACCGGCCGATCAAATTCGATCCGCAATATGTTTTCGTCTTTACCGACGATCTCCCACTTTTCGCTCGTCGATACCGAAACGATTTTCATCTCGCCGTAATTTTTACCGTCATAATACGCCGATGCCGAGAAAGCATCCGAAACAGGTTTGTACTTCGCATCCTCCCGAAACGCATTTCCGTACAGATTCAATAAGACAAAATCGGCATCCTTCCCCGTTCGGTTGTGCCAATTCACCCGCATTTGCGCACTAAGTACACCGTCTTCATATTCGGCTGTGATAAAATATTCGTCGCGCGGCCCCTCCTTCGAAGAACAACCGCCGAATACCGCAACAGAAAATATCGTCGCCAATACAAGACACAAACAGATTAACTTCCGCATAGATAGACCTCCGCTCTATCCTATGCCCCACCGATTCGATACATTCCCCTCTTTTCCGTTTTTATCCTTTTTTTAGAAAACCGTTCGGGAAATGCCTGCAAAACTTCATCGGTCTTTACTATTTTTCGGTGCACGTTCTATGTCTTGAATAATTTTCTTGACGCATATTTTTTGCCTCTCGTTTCTTCCTGTCCCATAAACGAATGGTTCAGTTTTTGACTTTTCCGCCCGCAATGCGGATTTTGTTCACCGTCTTACCAAACAAAACTTTCTCCGTATGCGTACAGGTTAAAATCGTCTGCACGCCGTCCAACTGCGTCAAAAGCTTGCGGCGGCGCGGAAGATCCAGTTCACTCATCACATCATCAAGAATCAAAATAGGATATTCCCCCGATATTTCTTTGAAAATTTCCACTTCCGCCAGCTTTATCGCAAGCGCCGCCGTACGCGTCTGCCCCTGCGAACCGTATACGCGCGCTTCCTCTTTATCGATGAGTATTTTCAGATCATCGCGGTGCGGACCTACCGAAGTAAATCCCAGCCGCAAGTCTTTTTCATAGTTATTTTCAAATTCGCGCGACAGGCGCAATTCAATTTCCTGCCGATCCTTTCCATAGTGTTTCTCTGCCAAAATTTCCAGCTGTTCGGCGCCGTCCGTCAGAAAAAGATGTTTCCGTGCGGCAAGCGGCGATAACATTTCAATATAATTTTCCCTTCGCTCGATCAGTTCGGCCGCATAACGGCTCAGCTGCGCATCCCAGACGGGCAACGTCTCCAATACCAAAGATACATCCCGCTCTTTCAGAAGCTTGTTTCGCTGTTCCAATATTTTATTGTAGCGCACAAGCGCCGTGTAATAATTTTTCGACATCTGCGAAATCGAAACATTGAGAAAACGGCGGCGTTCCTCCGGGCCGTCCTGCACAAGCCGCAATTCCCCCGGACTGAAAAATACACCGTTGATATTGCCGAGAAGATCGGCGTTCCGCGAAATTTTATTGCCGTTTATTCGGATCTCCCGCCTGTTTTCGTAGATTTTAGCTTCCAGAAAAATTTCTCCGTAACGATTTTCCGCACAAGCCGAAATTTCGGCACAGGTCTCCCCCGTCCGTATCATCTGCCTGTCCTTTTTCGCACGCGGCGAAACGCCCGTACAGAGATAGAACACCGCCTCCGCACAGTTGGTTTTTCCCTGCGCATTCCTGCCGTAAAGCACGTTCAGCGCCCCGTCAAACCGAATTTCTTCATCCACGTAATTTCTGAAATTTTTCAGATGCAAAGATTTTATCCGCATATGTCCGTTTTGATTTGATTTTCCACAGAATTTATATTATAATAGAAGTGTTCACGTTTTTGATATTTTGTTTTTGCCGCCCTTTACAGCGCGCAAAAAAACCTCGTGACGCTATTATTATAGCAAAATTTGCTCAAAAACACAAAGTTTTGCGCAAACTTTTATTCAAAATACGGAATATCTTAATTTCTTACAGAAAAGAGAAACTCTTCGGGGAGGAGCGTTATGGCTGAATACCATCAATACGAAATTTTATGGAAAAAAATATTGGAAGTGCTGGAAAATACCATTTCACACATTACTTTCCGCACCTATATTTCCACGCTCGTTCCCGTAGACCTCGACGGCACCAAAATCGTCCTGCGTACAGACAATGAGCTGTTTGCTTCTACGATCATGAAACTTTCCGATAAAATGAAGGAAGCGATCAAAAAAGCCGATACGGGTATCACCGATTTTGAACTTGTCGTGGACGGAAATGACGACATTTACTATACGAGCGAAGAGGAAGATTCGGAAGATGATATTGCATCTTCCGTAGATCCGCGCTATACGTTCGAGTCGTTTGTGTCCGGCAAAAGCAACGAGTTCGTGTTTGCCGCCGCCCAAAACGTGGCAAAAAATCCGGGAGCAAACTTCAATCCCCTCTATATCTACGGCGCATCCGGACTTGGAAAAACACACCTTCTTCAATCCATTGCCAATTATATCAACCTGCATAAACCCGGCCTTCGCGTCCTGTATACGACCTGCGAAAAATTCATAAACGAACTCATCGATTCCATATACCTCAACCGCGGAAATAACCGCGACAGGCAGGCGCGGTTCCGAAACCGTTACAGAAACGTAGACGTTCTGCTCATCGATGACGTTCAGTTCCTTGCAAAAAAACAGGC